>JADHLS010000267.1 GCA_016780605.1 Reyranella sp. | reverse complement strand
CGGGATCGGCGGCAGCGCCTGGTTGGTGCCGCGCGCGCCGTCGCAGAGGCTCTGGGCCAGCATCTCGGGCGTGACGCCGGGCTTCAGGACGAGCAGGTGCCGGGTCTCCATCTCGACCAGCATCGCGGCGACCTTGGCCTGAGAGTCGATGGCGGCGCCGATCATG
Organism: Reyranella sp.; assembly: GCA_016780605.1. Lineage (GTDB taxonomy): Bacteria > Pseudomonadota > Alphaproteobacteria > Reyranellales > Reyranellaceae > Reyranella. The sequence goes on along the minus strand of JADHLS010000267.1, from coordinate 6,812 downwards.
ATGTCGCGTGCGCGGCGGAACGCCTGGTCGTTGATCTCGAGCGCGTGCGGCGAGCGGCTGAGCCGGCGTCGCGCAAGGCCTAGCGCAGGCGATCGGCCAGGATTTCCGGCCGGGAAAGCCCCGTTTCCACTTTGCTCATATTGTACAAATCTGAGAGATGTGAGAAGTCCTCTCGAGCATCGGGTTCGTTGGCTCTAGCTCCGGTTCGAAGCGATGGGAGTGTTTAAATCGCGCGAAGGCGCGGCGTTGTCGGCGGACGAGATCGCGCGGCATCCCAGGCTGCATGCCGCCGTTCGCGAGCAATCGCAGCAGCTGCTGCAGGCCTACGACGGCAATCCGCATCTGGCGGCGGTGTTCGGCACGCAGCACCGCTGGCTGATGGGGCAGGCCGCCCTTGCGCTCGCTTTTCGCGCCGCCGCCGCCGGCACGCCCGGCGTGAGCGGAGCGCGCATCCTCGACTTCATCACCGAGCACGGCGTGGCCAGCCGCAATACGGCGAACGCCTTCCTTCAGGAGATGGTGTACTACGGCTGGGCAAGGATCGTTCCCGGTGCTGCTGACCGGCGCATCCGTCCGATCGAGCCGACCGAGGCCAGCGTGGTCGCGATCCACGGTTGGGTCGGCATCCACCTCGCCACGCTCGACCGGCTGGACGACGGCCGGCGACTGCAGACCTATCTCGGCACACCGGATTCGCTCGTCACCTTGCAGCCCCTGATCGCGGACGGATTGCTGTCTTCGAGCCCTGTACGCGAGCCCGAGCCGACCTTCTCGCTGTTCACCTGGCTGAACCAGGGCGGCCCGCTCATGGACTGGCTGATCTCGGGCATCGAGGAGGCCGACCCCGATGTCGAGCGGGTCCCCACCGCCATCGCCTCGATCGCCGTCATGGCCGAGCGCCTCATGCTGTCGCGCACCCATCTGTCGCGCAAGCTCAAGGCGGCCGAGGCGCTGGGCAGCATCGGCTGGCAGGGCAAGCGCGGCCAGTCGCTGATGTGGGTATCGTCGGGCTTTCGCCGCGAATACGCGATGGCGCAGGCGATCAAGCTCGCGATCGTCGACTCCGCTTTCGCCAGCTGCTTTCCGCAGCGGCTGGCCGAGGTGCCGGCGATGCAAGGCGTGCCGATCGACGGACCCCTCCACGAAGCGGCCTGATCGGTGGACCACCTCACCCTGAGGAGCGCCCCCCTCGGGTACCTCGGGGTAAACTCCGCGCGCGTCTCGAATGCGCGCGGTAAACCGCGCGTGGGTGGGCTACAGTTGTGCCGTAGCCCATCCTTCGAGACGCCGTGCTTCGCACGGCTCCTCAGGATGAGGTTGTTTGTTGAAGCGGCTTATGATCGTTCAGAAGGACCCGCATGCAGGCGCTCAGCCAGATTCGCCAGATCGACTACACCGTCATCTTCGCCCGCGACATGCCGGCGATGCGCCACTTCTACGAGACGATCATGGAATTCCCGCTGCTGCGCACCCTCAGCGATCGCTGGATCGAGTTCCGGGTCGGAGCAACGACGCTGGCGCTGACGACGCATGGCGGCAGGTTCGACGATCCGCCGCCGCCACAAGGCGCCCTGTCCCTGCAGCTGGCGTTCCGTGTGCCGCCGCCCGCCGTCGCCGAATGTGCCGCCACGCTGGAGGCAAAGGGCATCAAGCTGGTGTCGCCACTGACGGACCATCCGTTCGGCCATCGCACGATCTTCTTCCGCGACCCCGACGGCAATGTCCTGGAGATCTACGCGGAGATTTGAGCCCGCATCAGTCGGCGGCAATCTTCGCGTTTCCGAAGGCCGGCATGACGTCCCGTGCGAACCAGCGCAGCTGGTCCTTGAAGTCCGCCGGCGACAATCCTTCGGCCCAGTGGACCATGAAGTCCTCCAGCCCGGGATACTTGGCCTCGATCGACTTGATGCCGTCGATGACCTGGGCGGGCGTGCCGCATAGCCATGCCTTCTGCTTGACCCCGTCCCGGATCGACGGGATCGTGGCCGGCGCGCCGGGCGTGCCCCACGTCCGCCCCTTCTCGTCGGCGTAGCGCACGAAGCCGAACGGCGCGAACCACTTGTAGCGTTCGTCATGCGCCGCCTCGACGCGCCGGATCGCCTCCTCCTGGCTGTCCGCCATGAAGAGGCCGGCGCCCCAGATCATGTCCTCGCCGAGTTGCTTCGGGCGGCCGTGGCGGGCGCAGGCGTCATGATAGGCGCGCACGACATCGTCGAGGATCTTCTCGCCGTTCAGGTCGACCATGGCCTTGAGACCGTAGCGCGCCATCATGTCGATGGTCCGGCCGCTGGCGATGGGCATCCAGATGTCGACCGGCAGGTGCTTGGGCCGCGGCACCATGGTGATTTCCTTCAGTTTGTAGCCGCGGTAGTCGACCGCCGGCGGGCATTCGAAGTACTTGCCCTTGAAGTGGAAGGACTCCTCGTTGAAGCACTTCAGCAGCAGCTGGACCTGCTCCTCGAAGTACTCGCGGTTGGCCTCGGCATCGAGCAGCGGCGCCCCGAAGGTCTCGACCTCGCGACTGTGGTAGCCGCGGCCCACGCCCATGATCACGCGGCCGTCGGTCACGATGTCGGCCATGGCGTAGTCTTCGGCCAAGCGGATCGGGTGCCACATCGGCAGGACGTTGAAGGCGCAGCCGAACTTCAGGCGCTTGGTCTGCGTGGCGAGCCAGAGGCCGAGCTGCACCAGGTTGGGCAGGCATTCGTAGCCCTCGTGCTGGAAGTGGTGCTCCGCCGTCCACAGCGCGTGGTAGCCGAGGTCGTCCATCAGCCGCGCGACGTCGCGGGCGGTGTTAAACACCTCGCTCAGGCGTTCGTTGGGATAGCGGCGCTGATCGGCCGGCGTGCCATTCAGCCCGACATTGTCGAGGTCGATCTGACCCACGTAGAGAGCGTGAAATCGCTTGATCATGTGACCGTTCCTCCAGCGACGACGGCTTCTCATTGGGCGGTCTTGGCCGCGTCACCTCGCCATTTTGACCGGAGATACCCGGTCCGTCAGCTGTGTCTTTAAAACTTCGCTGGCGCCCTCGGCCGAGGCGAGCTTATGATCGCCTTTGCAACCTGCATTCCGGCAAGCTCCCCCTGTTCAGCCCATCATGGAGTGGCGCATGGAAGATGCATCCCGCCTGTTCGGCACCGGCTTCACCTATTTCTGCGACCTTCTCGCCATCGAACTGCGCAATGTGGAGGCCCTCGGGCTGGCGCAGCAGAAGATGCTCGAGGGCATCGGCGTGCTGGCCCGGCGCCAGGCCGAGATCGTCGACGGCACCGTTCGTCGCGCCTTCGATACCAGGAGTTCGTCAAACGGCTCGGCCATCGATCAGGCCATCGACCGGATCGGCTCGCTCAAGACCGCCATGCAGGAGGGCCAGGCGAACTCGAACATCCTGTCCGAGCTCGCGGCCCGCAATGGCGGCGAGGTCGCGAACATCCTGCAGTCTCGCATGATGGCGGCGCTGGACGAGCTCGCGGCGGCGCTCGAGAAAGCCGCGCCGCAGAAACCGGCCGCCACCCCAACCCTGGTCCATCAGCCGAGCCTCGCGGCGTGACCTGCTTCGTCAGGCGGGGCCTGGCCTGGCTGCTGCTGGCGGTGGCCTCACCGAACGCCGCACTGGCAGCAGATCCGCTGGGACGATTCCCGATCAATCCCGATCAGGTGTCGGTGGCGGGCATCAGCTCCGGCGCCTTCATGGCGAACCAGCTGCATATCGCCCATTCGGCCGGGATCATGGGCGCCGGCATCGTCGCCGGCGGGCCCTACGGCTGCGCTGTCGATCGCCTGACCGACGATGGCGTCTCGGCTCTGGCAAGCCTCGCCGTCGGTCCCTGCATGTCCGTGCCGAGCCTGCTGAGGCCCGTCACATCCTACGCCGGGCTGGTCAGCGACCTTGCCGCGCGCGGCTGGATCGACCCGCCGCAGAACGTGATGCGCGGCCGGGTCTATCTGTTTGCCGGCAAGGCCGACAGTGTTGTCGCCGCGCAGTCGGTCGAGCTTGGCGCCAGCCTCTATCGAACGCTGGGCGTGCCAGCCCCGCAGATCACGTTCCGCGATCGCGATCTGCCCGGGGCAGGGGCGGGGCATTCCTGGGTGACCCCGAACTTCGGCAATGCCTGCGACGCCAACGCCCCGCCGTTCATCAACAAGTGCGGCTACGACCAGGCGGGCGAGGTGCTGAAGACCATCTATGGCCCGCTGAAAGCGCCGGTCGATCGGCTCGCCGGCCGGATCGTCGCGTTCGACCAGACGGAGTTCGTGCCGGGCGCCGCGACCAAGGCGAACGGCTTGTCGGATACCGGCTATCTCTATGTCCCCAAGGACTGCGAGGCGGGCGCCGCATCGCCGTGCCGGCTGAGCATCACCCTGCATGGCTGCCTGCAATCGGCCGAGCTTCTGGGCGATGAGTTCTACACCAGGATCGGCGTCAACGAATGGGCCGACAGCAACCGCATCGTCGTGCTCTATCCGCAGGCCCATGCGACGACGGTGTCGGAACTGCCCGCACAGAACGCGCTGTCGCTCGCCAACACCAATCCCAACGGATGCTGGAACTGGTGGGGCTATGGCTTCGACGCCCGCTTCCTGACCAAGCAGGGCGTGCAGATCAACGCGATCTGGTCGATGGTCCGCCGCCTCAGCGGGCAGGGCAACTAGGGTCAAAACCGTGAAAGTCGTGCGACTCCGCGTCTGCTTCTGACCCGCTGTCGGACATCGCTGACGTCGAGCGGTTCGTCTAAGAAGGGCCGCAAGCTGCCCTGCCGGAGTGTGTGACGATCATAGCGTCCACGCCAGAACGCCAGGCGGAGTCCGCCTGAGGCCCCCGTTTGATCGTATTTCGCCAGAAGGGCACCCGATCCCACTTTTGACTTTGACGTTGCCGTGACGACACGGTCGAGTCGAGCATCACAAGAGCTTGGGAGGACGCGGCATGGGTGCACGAACGGGATTGCAATTTCTCGAAGGGCTCCGCGCGACTAGACGCGAGATCTGGGTCGATGGCGAGCGCATCGAAGATGTCACTGCCCATCCTAAGCTCCGAGGCGCTGCCGAGAGCCTGGCCGCGCAATTCGACCGTCAGCATGCCTACTCGGCTGAATGCCTGTTTGCCCTGCCGGAGACCGGCGAGCTCGCCAGTGTCAGCCACATGATCCCGCGGTCGCGGGACGACCTCTGGCGGCGCCATACCGGCCTCGTCAGGCTGTCGGAAGGCTCGATGGGCATCATGGGTCGCACGCCGGACTACATGAACATGAAGTTCGCGGCCTTTGCCTCGGCGCCCAAAGTGTGGGCCGGCGCTGACGGTCGAAACAAGCGGGGCGCACGCAACATCGTGGATTTTCAGCGCCATCTCAGCCAGTTCGACATTTCCCTCACCCATACGATTATTCAGCCGACAATCGACAAGCGCAGCGACAGCCGGGTCGTCGGCAACAAAGTCACCATTCGCAAGGTGGGCGAGACGGCCGACGGCATCATTGTCCGGGGAGCGAGGGTGCTGGCTACGCTGGCACCCTTCGCCGACGAGCAGACGGTCTATCCGGGCCAGCCCATTCCAGCCGACGCGACGCAGTACGCCGTGGCTTTCGCCATTCCCATCGACACGCCGGGCCTGAAATTCCTGTGCCGGGATTCGGCTTCGACGCCGGGGGCCGATCCATTCGATAAGCCGCTGTCGACTCGCTTCGACGAGCAGGACGCCTTCTGCATCTTCGACGATGTGCTGGTGCCGTGGGATCGCGTCTTCATCGATGGCGACGTCCAGATCTACAACTCGATGCGTGAGACAGGCTACGCCATCAACATGACCACCCAGTCGACCATCCGCGCCCTGACCAAGCTCGAATTTGCCTATGGCTTGGCGACCCGCATGGCCGAGTTGATCGGCGACGCGTCGCCCGCCACGACGGAGATGCTGGGCGAGCTTGCCTGCTACGTGCGCCTGACCGCCAATGCACTCGAGCTGTCTCTGGAGCAGGCTTGGGAGCGCGAGGACGGGGTGTGGTTTCCCAATGGCGCCGCGCTCGAACCGATGCGATCGATGCTTGCCATGTGGATGCCGCGGGTCGCCGAGATCATCACGATGATCGGTAGCCACAACCTGCTGACAACGCCCAGCCGCGCTGAGCTCGACAATGCCACGCTGCGGCCGCTGATCGACGAGATGCTGCACGGGGCGGACGGCGCGACTGCCGACGAGCGGGCTGCCGTCTTCCGCATGGCATGGGACCTGGTCGGCTCCGCACTGGGTGGTCGTGGCTTTCTCTACGAGCGCTTCTATCTGACCTCGGCCGCGCGCAACAAACAGATGCTGCATACGCGTTTCTTCGACCGCACCCGCTCGCAGTCCCTACTCGAGGACATGCTGTCCCGCACCCGGCCGGCGTAGGCCGGGCGAGCGGAGTGATCGACAAAGACGCGCGCGACGGAGCTTCGCTCCGTCGCGAGTGGCGCGCTCCCGGCAATGAGTTATTCCGCCGGCGGCACGAACATGTAGCCGATGCCGCGCACCGTGCGGATCACGGTGGGCTTGTCGGGCGTCGGCTCGATCTTGCGCCGGATGCGGGTGATGCGGAGATCGATCGCGCGGTCGAACGGGTCGCGGCTCCTGTGGCTGGTGGTTTCCAGCAGCCAGTCGCGCGACAGCGGACGATTGGGGTTCTCGGCAAAGGTCTTCAGGATGTCGAACTCGCCCGAGGTGAGGGCGACATCCTTGCCGGCATTGTCGACCAGCTGGCGCTTGGGCAGGTCGAGCGTGTGCTGGCCCATGCGCACGCGCTCGAGCAGCGACGGCGTCGACTTGTTGACCGAAC
>JADHLS010000266.1 GCA_016780605.1 Reyranella sp. | reverse complement strand
GACGATCTCGGCGCGAGCCTGCGCCAGGCGGGTTGGCTGCTGTCGCTGGTCAACCTGACGGCGGCCATGGGTGGCATGATCATCGCCCTCACCGTCGATCGCTTCGGCCATCGCCGACTGGTCGTGCTGGGCACCGCGCTCGGCTTTGCCGCGAGCCTGCTCGGCGCTTTCGCGGGCAGCATCGACCTTCTTTTGGTCTGGCGCTTCCTCGAGGGGCTGGGCTTCATCATCGTCACCGTGTCGTTGCCCACGCTCATCCTGCGCGTCACCGACCCGGGCGACCGACAACGGACCATGACGATCTGGAGCTGCTACATGCCGGCCGGCGCCGGCGCGATGATGCTGATGGCAGCCGTCATCCTGCCCGGCAGCTCCTGGCGTGCGGTCTGGCTGGTGGCTTCGGCGGCCTCGCTGCTGATGCTGCTGGCGCTCCTGCTGCGTGCGGTGCCGCGCCACGAACTCGATGCGCACCGAGGCAGCCGCCGGCCGATCCTGCACGAAGTCGCGGAAGTCGCGACCAGCGGCGGGCCGCTCGCGATCGCGCTGTGCTTCGGCGCCTATTCCTGCTGCTGGCTGGCGATCGTGGGGTTCCTGCCGACCTTGCAGGTCGAGCGGCTGGGCTTCTCGACCTCGACCGCCGCCATGGTCACGGCCCTGGTCACCGGGGTGAACGTCGCCGGCAACCTGATGTCGGGGTGGCTGCTGCAGCGTGGCGTGCCGCGCGTCGCCATGATCACAGGGGCGGCCGTCACGATGGCCTTCTGCACGGCGGGCATTTTCGTCGACGGCGTGCCCGATCTCTGGCGCCTCCTGCTGGCGGGTCTGTACTCCGCCGTGATCGGCCTCGTGCCCGGGGCCCTGTTCACCGCCCTGCCGGTGCACGCGCCAAGGCCCGAGCTGGTCGGCGCCTCGACCGGGCTTCTCATGCAAGGCTCCAATATCGGTGGGCTGATCGGCCCGCCCATCACCGGCGCCCTGGTTGCGTCGGGCGGCTGGCCAGCCGCTGCATGGCTGACATCCGTCGCCCTGGGGATCGTGGCAGGATCGGCTCTCTTTCTGCACTGGCGCGAAAGGCGTAGAGTCGCCGCATGATTTACGTCGACATCGTTTCCGACACGATCTGCCCGTGGTGCTACATCGGCAAGCGCCGCTTCGAGCGGGCGCTGGCCCAGAGCGGCCGCACCGACATCGCGGTGGCCTGGCGGCCGTTCCAGCTCAATCCCGACATGCCGCCCGAGGGCATGACGCGCGACGACTATGTGCGCGCCAAGTTCGGTGGCGGCGACCGCCCGCGCCAGATCTACCAGGCGATCGCCGAAAGCGGCCGCGAGGCCGGCATCGAGTTTCAGTTCTCGCGCATCCGCCGCACGCCCAACACCGTGCTGTCGCATAGGCTGGTGCACTGGAGCGCCAAGAACAACCTCCAGGACGAGACCGTGGCCGAGCTCTTCAAGCTCTACTTCGAGGAGGGCCGCGACATCGGCGACATGGAGACGCTGGTCGAGTGCGCGGTGCGCGTCGGCATCGAGGAGCTGCGCGCGCGCCGCTACCTCATGAGCGACGAGGGCCGCCAGGAGGTCGTCGCCTCCGACGTCTATGCCCGGCGGCTCGGCATCAATGGCGTGCCCTGCTTCATCGTCAACCGCAAGTACGCGGTATCCGGCGCGCAGCCGCCCTCGGCCTTCGTCGAGGTCTTCAATCTCGCCGAGCGCGACGCCGCCACCAGCGCGGCGCAGTCGACCGCGTGAACAGTGATATGTCGATGATCATATGATATGATCATCGACATATCATGCCTCAAAGCCCTGCCCGAACCGCCCGCACCCGGGCCGAAATCCTCGATCATGCCGGCCGCCTGTTCCGGCTGCGCGGCTATGCCGGGACCAACATCGACGACGTCATGCTGGCCGCCGGCCTGACGCGCGGCGCCTTCTACGCCCATTTCAAGTCCAAGGACGATCTCTTCACCGAGGCCGTCATCGCCGGCACCGGCCTGCGCAACCGCCTGCGCGGCGCGAACCCGGCGGCGATCCTGAAGGCCTATCTCGACAAGGCCGAGCTGGTCGCCAGCCAGCCGACCTGCGTGCTGGCCGCCCTGCCCTCCGACATCGCCCGCGCGCCGCTGGTCGCGCGGCTGGCCTACGCCAACCTTCTCCATGCCGCCATTGGCGAGGTCGCGGGCGCCAAGCGCCGCAAGCTCGACGCCGATGCCACCGTGGCCGTGATCCTGGCGGTCGGCTCCGTCGCCCTCGCGCGGGCCTCCGGCGATACGAGGCTCAGCGACTGGCTGTTGCGCTGCGCTGAACGTGCGGTGCGGCCCCTCCTCAAGCCCAAGCTCAAGCCGCCAGCTTCGCCAAGGAAGAAACGATCGAGGTCACGCCGGAAAGTCGCTGGCGCTCGTCGTTCCAGGCGCGCTGCACGATCACGCGGTGGTCGGGGCGCAGCCGCACCAAAGGCGCGTTCTTCTGCAGCCAGGCGATGAGCTTCTCCGGTTTGGCGAATTTGTTGTCGTGCAGCGACAGCACGACCGCCTTCTCGCCGGCATCGATGCGGTCGACGCCGGCCTGGCGGCACAGCACCTTCAGCGCCACGGTGTTCAGCAGGAACTCGGCCTCGGGCGGCATCTTGCCGAAACGATCGACCAGCTCGGCGGCGAAGGAATCGATCTCGGCCTGGTTGGCGAGCGCGCCGATGCGGCGGTAGAGGCCCATGCGCACCGAGAGGTCGGCGATGTATTCCTCGGGCAGCAAAACGGGAATGCCGAGGTTGAGCTGCGGCGACCACTCGGCCTGCTCGGCTTCCTGCGCCCGGCCCCGCGCCGCCGCCACCGCCTCCTCGAGAAGCTGCTGATAGAGTTCGATGCCGACCTCGCGGATATGGCCTGACTGTTCCTCGCCCAGAAGGTTGCCGGCGCCGCGGATGTCGAGGTCGTGGCTCGCGAGCTGGAAGCCCGCGCCCAAGGTATCGAGGGTCTGCATGACCTCGAGCCGCTTGGACGCTGCCTCGTTCAGCGCCTTGCCGGGCGGCACCGTGAGATAGGCATAGGCCCGCATCTTGCCGCGGCCGATGCGGCCGCGCAGCTGGTAGAGCTGGGCCAGGCCAAACATGTCGGCGCGATGGATCACCATGGTGTTGGCATTGCGGATATCGAGCCCGCTTTCGACGATGTTGGTCGACAGCAGCACGTCGAACTTGCCGTCGACGAAATCCTGCATGGTGTTCTCGATGGCGGTTGGCGCGAGCTTGCCGTGCGCCATGGCCATGCGGATCTCCGGCACCAGCTCGCGCAGGGTGGCGGCGACCTCGGCCAAATCCTCGATGCGCGGACAGACGTAGAAGCTCTGGCCACCGCGATACTGCTCGCGCAGCAGCGCCTCGCGTATGCTGACGCTGTCGAACGGCGTCACGAAGGTGCGCACGGCCAGGCGATCGACCGGTGGCGTCGCGATCAGGCTCATGTCACGCACGCCGGTCAGCGCCAGCTGAAGCGTCCGCGGAATCGGCGTGGCGGTCAGCGTCAGTACATGGACGTCGGCGCGCAGTTCCTTCAGCCGCTCCTTGTGGCTCACGCCAAAATGCTGCTCCTCGTCGACGATCAGCAGCCCGAGGTCCTTGAACTCGATTCCCTTGGCGAGCAACGCGTGCGTGCCGACCACGATGTCGACCGTGCCCTCCTTGATCGCCTCCTTGGTGGCCTTGGCCTCCTTGGCGGCGACCAGGCGCGACAGGCGGCCGATACGCACCGGCAGGCCCTGGAAGCGCTCGACGAAGGTCCGATGATGCTGGCGTGCCAGCAGGGTCGTGGGACCGATCACCGCCACCTGCTTGCCCGACATCGCCGCGACGAACGCGGCGCGCAACGCCACCTCCGTCTTGCCAAAGCCGACGTCGCCGCAGATCAGCCGGTCCATCGGCTTGCCCGACGAGAGGTCCTCGACCACGTCGGAAATCGCCTGCAGCTGATCGTCGGTCTCGGCATAGGGGAAGCGGGCGCAGAACTCCTCGTAGGCGCCCTCCGGCGGACTCATGGTCTCGCCGCGGCGGATGGCGCGCTCGGCGGCGATCTTGATCAGCCGGTCGGCCATGTCGGCAATGCGCTGCTTCAGGCGGGCCTTGCGCGACTGCCAGGCTACGCCGCCCAGCCGGTCGAGCGCCGCCGCTTCCTCGCCGGCGCCATAGCGGCTCAGCACGTCGATGTTCTCGACCGGTACGAAGAGCTTGTCGCCGCCGTCGTAGGTGAGCCGCAGGCAGTCGTGGCGCGCGTTCTGGATCTCGAGCGTCACCAGGCCTTCGTAGCGGCCGACGCCGTGCTCGCGATGCACGACCAGGTCGCCTTCGCTCAGCGCCGCCGCCTCGGCGATGAAGCGCTCCGACGGCCGGCGCTTCTTGGCTGGCCGCGACAGGCGGTCGCCGATAATGTCTTCCTCGCCGATGACCTCGAGCGCATCCAGCACGAAACCGTGCTCGACCGGCCAGACGGCGATGCCCAGCGCCCCCACCGGCAGGTTCTGCACGGTGGCGAAGTCCGCCACGGGCACCGGCGTCGTGGCGCCGTGCTCCTGCAGCAGATGCTGCAGGCGGCTGGCCGAGCCCTCGGTGTACCCGGCGACGACCACGCGGCGGCCCGCGGCGTTGGCCCCCTTCACATGCTCGGCCACGACGTCGAACAGGTTGACACCCTGTGCCGTGCGGGCGCGCGCGAATCCTTCGTGGCGGCGGCCGCCGAGATCGATGGTGTTGGCGGCATCCGGCGCGGCATCGAAGCTGGTGAACTGCCCGACGGCATGTCCCTCCAGCAGCCGGTCCCATTCCGACGGCTTGAGGTAGAGCCGCTCCGGCGGCACGGGCTTGTAGTCCGCACCGCCGCTCATGCCGCCCTTGCCGCCGGTCTTGAGGCGGGCGTCGTAGTAGTCGGTGATCAACTCGTGACGCGCGTCGAATGCCTCGGCGATCTGATGGTCTGCGGTGACCACAGCCTGGGGACAATAGTCGAGCAGCGTCTCCAGCCGCTCGTGGAACAGCGGCAGCCAGTGCTCCATGCCGACATGGCGCTGGCCGGCCGACACGGCCTCGTAGAGCGGGTCGTCGGTCGCATTGCCGAACAGCTCGCGATAGCCGCCGCGGAAGCGCGCGATGCTGTCCTTGGTCAGCAGCACCTCGCTTACCGGCAGCAGCACGACATCCTCGCGCGTGCCCGTCGAACGCTGGCTCATGGGATCGAACGAGCGGATCTCCTCCAGCACGTCGCCGAACAGGTCGAGACGTACCGGCTCTGACGTGCCGGGCGGAAACAGATCGACCAAGCCGCCGCGCACGGCGAACTCGCCGGGCTCCATGACGGTCTCGGAGCGGCCGTAACCGTTCTCGCCGAGGAAGCCGGTCAGCCAGTTGGCGTCGACGGTCTCGCCCTTGCGCACCACCTTCGCCGCCTCGGCGTAGAGACTGTGCGGCGGCACTTTCTGCAGCACCGCCCCCACCGAGGCGAGGATGATGCGCGCCGGCGAGCCCGGCTTCTTGGGCGCCGCCAGCCGCACCAGCGTCTGCAGCCGCTCGGCGACGATGTCGGGATGCGGCGACATGCGGTCGTAGGGCAGGCAATCCCAGGCCGGGAAGACCAGCACCTCGCGCTCGGGGGCGAAGAAGCGCAGGCCGTCCTGCAGCCGCTCCAGCCGATGACCATCGCGCGCCACGTGCAGGATGTCCTGGCCGCCGGTCGTGCGCGCCAGCTCGGCCAGCGCCAGCGCATCGGCGCCCTCCGGCAGGCCGGCAATCGTCCAGCGGCCCGCCTTGCGGGGGATCTGCGACAGGGTTTCCGAAAGCGATGCCACTAAAACCTCACGCGGAACGCCTTGAGCCTCTGCAACACCGGCGAATCGGCCTCGGGGGGAACCTCCGCCTGGCCGGTGATCCAGTCGAAGAGCTCGTTATCGCCGCGCGCCAACAACCGTTCGTACTGGTCGAGCTCGTCGGCGCCGAGCTCGGCGATATGGGCGCGCGCGAACTGACCGAGAAGGATGTCGTTCTCCTTGTTGCCGCGATAAACGCTGCGATAGAGCAAACGTTTACGCCGCGTCTCGAGATCCAGCTCGCGCGTCATGTTTTCCCCAGAAAGCGGCGTAGCATATAGGTGGCCGCGATGCTGAAGTCACGCGGCCGAAACGCCCGGAAGCCATGCGCCCGCAGAGCCTGACGCCCCTCTTTGCCCAGACGACGTCGCTGCCCGGCATCGGGCCGCGGCTGGGCAAGCTCGTGGAGAAACTTGCAGGCCCTCTGGTGGTCGATCTCCTGTGGCACCTGCCCTTTGCCGTGGTCGACCGTCGCAATGCGCCGGAAGTGGCCAAGGCCCAGGCCGGCGACATCGCCACCCTCACGGTGACCGTGGACAAGCACGTGGTGCCTGGCAATCCCCGCCAGCCGTACCGCGTCTGGTGCAGCGACGAGACCGGCCGGCTCTGCCTCACCTACTTCAACGGTCGCGAGGACTACCTCAAGAAGCTGCTGCCGGTGGGCGAGACCCGCGTGGTGAGCGGCAAGGTCGAGATCTACCAGGGCGAGGTGCAGATGACGCACCCCGACCATGTCGTGCCGCTCGACCAGCGCGAGCAGATCCTGCGAGTCGAGCCGGTCTACGGCCTGACCGCGGGCCTGACGCAGCGGCCGGTCCAGAAAGCCATCGCCGCCGCGGTCGAGCGCTCGCCCGAACTGCCGGAGTGGCAGGACGAAGCCTTCGTGAAGCGCAACAAGTGGGACAGTTGGCACGCTGCGCTCGCGCGCGCCCATGCGCCGGCCGAGGAGACCGATCTTTCGCCAATGCATCCCGCCCGCGCGCGACTTGCCTTCGACGAGTTGCTGGCGAGCCAACTCGCCATCGCCCTGGTGCGCCATCACAACCGCACCGTTGCCGGCCACTCAACCCAGGGCAACGGGCGGCTGCGCGGCAAGGTCCTGAAAAGCCTGCCCTTCGAGCTGACGGCAAGCCAGAGGGCC
>JADHLS010000265.1 GCA_016780605.1 Reyranella sp. | reverse complement strand
CGCGTGCGCCGCTTCGAGGCCGAGCGCCAGGCGGCCGGCCGGATCGCGATCGAACACGACGCCGTGGCGTTCGAGCTCGATGATGGCGGCCGGCGCCGCCGCAGCAATGCGGCTGGCCACGGCAGGATCGGTCAGGCCGTCACCGGCGGCCAGGGTGTCGGCGGCGTGCAGCGACGGCCTGTCGTCCTCGCCCACGGCGGCGGCGATGCCGCCCTGGGCCCAGGCCGAGGCGGCGCCTTCGCTGAGCGGCACCTTGGCCACCAGGATCACGGGCTGCGGCGCCAGCCGCAGCGCCGTCATCAGGCCGGCAAGGCCGCCACCGATGATGACGGGACAGCCGGCGAGGTCGGAACGCATGGTCTGCATGGTCGTCTCCCTCAGCGAACCGCGAGCATGCGCTCGACGGCGCGGCGGGCCGCGGCGGCCACGGAAGGGTCGATCGTCACCTCGTGCCGCATGGTCTCCAGCGCCCGGCGGATCTTGGCCAGGGTGATGCGCTTCATGTGCGGACAGAGATTGCAGGGCCGCACGAACTCGATGCCGGGATTGAGAGCGGCAATGTTGTCGCTCATCGAGCACTCGGTCATCAGCACGACCCGGCCGGGCTTCTGCCGCGTCACGTAATCGGCCATCGCCGCGGTGGAACCAGCGAAGTCGGCCTCGGCCACCACTTCGGGCGGGCATTCGGGGTGGGCCAGCACGACGATGCCGGGATGGCCGGCGCGCAGCTGGCGCACGTCCGCAGGTGAGAAGCGCTCGTGCACCTCGCAGTGTCCCGCCCAGGTAATGATCTCGACGTTGGTTTCCTTGGCGATGTTCTGTGCCAGATACTCGTCGGGCAGCATGATCACCTTGGGCACGCCGAGGCTTTCGACGATCTTGCGCGCGTTGCCCGAGGTGCAGCAGATGTCGCTCTCGGCCTTCACTGCCGCCGAGGTGTTGACGTAGGTCACGACCGGCACGCCGGGCCAGCGCTGGCGCAGCAGGCGCACGTCTTCCGCCGTGATCGATTCGGCGAGCGAGCAGCCGGCACGCAGATCGGGGATCAATACGCGCTTGGCTGGGTTGAGGAGCTTGGCGGTCTCGGCCATGAAGTGCACGCCCGCCAATACGATCACATCGGCATCGACCTTCATGGCCTCGCGCGCCAGCGCCAGGCTGTCGCCGACGATGTCGGCCACGCCATGGAAGATCTCCGGCGTCTGGTAGTTGTGGGCGAGGATGACGGCGTTCTTCTCGCGCTTCAGCCGATGGATGGCATCGACGTCGGGTGCGAACTCCGACCATTCGGCCGGCAGGATCACCGACTTCACCTTTTCATAGAGTCCGGTGGCTGGTGTGATTGCGGGCATGGGGCACCTATATATACTCATTATGAGTATATATATGCTAAGTATGAGCATAAAGCGAGTCAAGGGTGCTCTTTATGAGTATTTCGCGTAGTGCTGGGAAAGAGTGGAAGCGCTACGACCGCGCGAGCGGCAGCTTCGATCCCGCGACGGCGCGCTCGAGCATGATCTCGCGGCGGAAGCGGTAGAGCTTGGCGGGCCGGCCGCCGGTGCCGGCCGTCATGGCGCCGGTCTCCTCGACCAGGCCCTGCTGCTCAACCTGGCGGCGGAAGTTCTGCTTGTGCAAGGGCCGGCCCGCCAGCGCTTCGACGGCACGCTGCAGCTGGCCCAGCGTGAAGTCGGGCGGCATCAGCTCGAACACGACCGGGCGGTATTTGATCTTGGCCCTGAGGCGGGCGATGCCGGTGGCGAGGATGCGACGATGGTCGTAGCGCATGGGCTCACCCGGCACCGGATCGGCAATGGGCTTGCGCGGCCTCCCGGCTTCGGGAACCAAGCCTGCTTCGTAGAGCAGCTCGTAGCGCTGCAGCATCAGCTCTTCGTTCCAGGCGGAGAGGTCGAAGTTGCCGTCGACGCGCTGCCGGCGATCGCGCTTGGCGGCGTCCGACGCCTGCTCGACCCAGCCCTTCAATCGAGGCAGGACCGCGCCGGCCAAAACCTTCGGCTGGCCTTCGCGCCAGTCCTCCCACGGGAAATAGCGATAGAAGCTTTGCCAGCCGGGCTCGTGCTGTCCCGCGGCGGCGCGCTCGCGCGTCAGCCCCAGGTAGGAGATCGAGACGATGCGATAGCCCATCGTCGATTCACGATAGCGGTCGGCGAAGGTGTAGAGCTGCTCGACATAACCCAGCGGATGGTGGGTCTGGCGCTCGACCCAAGCGCGCACGCCGGATTGCAGGGTCGGATGGTCGGTCTCGAAGGGACCGGATGGCAGCAGGCTGCCATCCTCCAGGGTCAGCACCTGCGGGTCATCGTCGATCAAGGCGACCAGTACGGCATTGAGCTCGACGGCGACGGGACGAGGCGCGGTGGGCATCCGAAGCATTATGCCCGTTCTTCATGAAGGATGCTCGCTCAGTCGAGCCCGTTGCCACCGTAGAGCCATTCCAGTGTGTCGAGCCATTGGGCCTGGCTCTTGGCGCTCATGATGGCGTTGCGCAGCTGAGCGTGCGGTCCGTCCGGGTGATAGACGTGGTCGCCCATGGCGCGGGACATCAATTGCAGCCGGGTGGCGCGCAGGACGCGGCGATCGCGGTAGCTCAACAGGCCGCTTTCCAGCG
Organism: Reyranella sp.; assembly: GCA_016780605.1. GTDB lineage: Bacteria > Pseudomonadota > Alphaproteobacteria > Reyranellales > Reyranellaceae > Reyranella. Next base: position 4,366 of record JADHLS010000265.1, on the reverse strand, counting down.
TGTCCGTCCGCGCCAGCGAATCGGCCAGACACACGGCGTCCTCCATCGCCATGCAGGCGCCCTGCGCCATGTATTGCAGCATGGGATGGGCCGCATCGCCCAGCAGCGCGACGCGGCCATCGACCCATCGATCGGTCGGCTCGCGATCGCACAGCACCCAGAGGCGCCAGTCCTTGCCGTGGCTGATGATGCTCTGCGCCCGAGCGCACACATGGGCGAAGCCGCGGCGCACCTCCTCGACCGACACCGGCTTGCCGGCAACGGGCTCCGGCGCGTCGTTGTGGTAGGTGACGACGAGGTTGAACACCTTCCAGCCCGATAAGGGGTAATGGACGATGTGGCACTTGGGTCCGGCCCACAGGGTAGCGGCATTCCAGCGCAGATCTTCCGGCATCTGCTCGGTCGCGATCACCGAGCGATAGGTCGTGTGGCCCGACACACGCGGCAGGCCATCGGCCGTGACCTGACGGCGCACATTGGACCACAGGCCATCGGCGCCGATCAGCGCGGCGCCGCGGACGCTCTCGCCACCCGCCAAATTCGCTACAACGCCCGCGTCGTCCTGGTCGTAACCCGTGACATCGGCGCTGGTGCGCAGCTCGATCAGCTCGTGATCGCGGCAGCCTTTCAGCATCACGCCATGCAGGTCGCCGCGATGGACGACGGCGTAGGGATTGCCGAAGCGCTTGCGGAAGGCGTCATCGAGATCGATGTGGGTGATCTCGCCGTCGGCCATGGCGTCCATGAGGCGCAGCTTGTCGATGTAGACCGCCATGCCGCGCGCCGCCTCGCCGACGCCCAGCCGATCGAAGCAATGGAAGGCGTTGGGGCCGAGCTGGATGCCGGCGCCGATCTCGCCAAGTTGCGCGGCCTTCTCCAGCACCAGCGAGGCGATGCCCTTCTGCGCCAGGGCAAGCGCCGCGGCGAGGCCGCCGATGCCGCCGCCGGCGATGAGGATCCTATCTTGGGCCACCGACTACCTTGTCGTCATGGAGCTTGCCGATCTCGCGATCGGAGAGCCCCAGAATACCCGACAGGATCTCGTCCGTATGCTGGCCAAGTGTGGGCGCGACACGCGGCGCCTCGCGCTTGAAGGCACCGAACTGGAAGGGCGTGGAGGCCACCGGATAGCGGCCGATGCCCGGCTGGTCGAGGATGGTGAACATCGGGTTGTCCAGGACATTGGCCTTGTCGGCCGCGAGCTCGCGGAAAGTCTGATACGGCGCCCAGAGCGCGCCGGCCTTCTTCAACGCCGCGCTGACCTCGGCTGCGGTCTGGCCCGCCACCCACGGCTCGATGACGGCGCATAGCTCCGCCCGCGCGGTCCAGCGGCCGGCGTCGGTCTTGAGGTCGACGCCTTTGGTTGCCTCGATCTTCCTGAACGCCTCGCCGAAGCCGCCGGCCGCGGCCAGGGCATCGACATGGCGGTCGGAGAAGATGCAAATCATGACGAAGCGGCCGTCCCTGGTTTTGAAGTCTCGACCGAAGGTGCCGTAGATCTCGTTGCCGAAGCGCGGCCGGTCGACGTCGTTGACCGCGGCTTCGCCGATGTAGCCCAGCGCCGAGGTGGCGGCCAACGCCATGTCCTGCAAGGGCAGCACGATCCGCTGCCCCTGCCCCGTCATCCGCCGATGACGCTCGGCCGCGACGATCGCCAGCGCGCCGGCATAGGCCGTGGCGAGGTCCCACGGAGGCGCCACGGCGTTGACCGGCCCGTCATGGCCGACCGGGCCAGTCACCATGGGAAAGCCGGTGATGGCGTTCACCGTGTAGTCGACATGGGCGCTGCCGTCGCGCGCGCCGACGATGTTGAGAGCGATCAGGTCGGGGCGCTTCTTGGCGAGCTCTTCGTAGGCGAGCCAGCCGCGCGCCGGCATGTTGGTGGTGAAGATGCCCGCGCCCTCTCCCGGCGCCGTGATCAATGCCGTCAGGAGCTCGCGGCCCTTCGGATTGCGCAGGTCGACGGCGATCGAGCGCTTGCCCTTGTTGAGGCCGGCCCAATAGATCGAGCGGCCGTCCTTGGTGATCGGCCAGCGGTCATTGTCTAGCCCGCCCTTGATGTCGTCGAAGCGGATCACGTCCGCGCCCAATTGCGCCAGGGTCATGCCGCCCAACGGCGCGGCAATGAACGCCGAGCCTTCGACGATGCGAAGGCCGGCCAAGATGCCTGTCATCTTTGCGTTTCCCGTGTCTGTCTTACTTCTTCAAGCCCGCGAGGTTGTTCTTGCGCTTGTCGAGCCACCAGCCGTATTCCGGGTTCCACAGCTCGAAGTCGCTGTCGCAGCCCAGCTCCTGCGCCGCATGCAGGGCCCAGAACGGGTCGTAGAGCGCCTGGCGGCCGATCGCGATCAGGTCGGCATCGCCCGCCTGCAGGATCGCCTCGGCCTGCGGCCCGTCGAGGATGAGGCCGACCGCCATGGTGGTGATCCCGGCGTCGCGCTTCACCGCGGCGGAGAACGGCACCTGGAAGCCGAGCGTGCGCTTGACCGGCAGCGCCGTCGAAAGACCGGTGAGGCCGCCCGAGGAAACGTCGATCACGTCGACGCCCAGCTCCTTCAGCGCCTTGGCGAACACCACGGTGTCCTCGACCTCCCAGCCGCCGGCGCCGTCGACGGCCGACACGCGGATGAACATCGGCTTGTGCTGCGGCCAGTTCTCGCGCACCGCCCTGGCCGCGGCCAACGGGAAGCGCATGCGGCCGGCGCGGTCGCCGCCGTACTGGTCGTTGCGCTTGTTGCTGATCGGCGACAGGAACTGCGCCAGCAGATAGCCGTGCGCGCCGTGGATCTCGATCACGTCGTAGCCCGCGGCGTCGGCGCGCCTGGCCGCCTCGCCGAATTTCCTGACCAGGTCGTCGATGTCGGCATCGACGAGCTGCCGCGGGATCATCCAGCCGTCGGCCGCCGCCAGTTCCGACGGGCCGACGACCTGCCATTTCTGCCAGCCCGCCCCCTCGGGGCCGAGCTGGCCGGGCTTGTCGAACGAGCGCGGTGTGCTGCCCTTGCGGCCCGAGTGGGTGATCTGCGTGCCGGCGAGCGCGCCTTCCTGCTTGAGGAACCGCACCAGGCGCCTGTGGCCCTCGATCTGTCCGTCGTCCCACATGCCGAGGTCGCCCTGGGTGACGCGGCCGCGCGGCTCGACGGCGCAGTTCTCGGTGAAGACGATGCCGAACTTGCCCAACGCAAACTTGCCGAGATGGACCAGATGGTAGTCGTTCACCTGCCCGTCGGTGGCGCGGTACTGCACCATGGGCGACACGACGGCGCGGTTGGGCGCGGTGACGCCGCGCAGTTTCAAGGGCTGGAAGAGAAGCGGTTTCTGCAAAGGTCGGTCCCCCGGACGGGATGGCTACGGTCGGTGGTGAACATAGACCGGCGGACGGGCCACGGCATATCCTGCCGGCATGTTTGACCTCGTCATCCGAAACGGCACCGTGTTCGACGGCACCGCCTCTCCCCGTCGCGTCGCCGATGTCGCCGTGCAGGACGGCCGCATCGCCGCCGTTGGCCCCAGGCTCGGCAAGGGCAAGCGCGAGATCGATGCCGCGGGCCTGATGGTGACGCCGGGGTTCGTCGATATCCACACGCACTATGACGGCCAGGCGACCTGGGATCCCTTCGTCACACCCTCCTCGTGGCATGGCGTCACGACGACGGTGTTCGGCAATTGCGGTGTGGGCTTCGCACCGGTGCGGCCGGGCAAGTCGCCCTACCTGATCAACCTGATGGAAGGCGTCGAGGACATTCCCGGCACGGTGCTGAACGAGGGCGTGAAGTTCGACTGGGAATCCTTCCCCGACTATCTCGCGGCACTCGCCGCGATGGGACGCGCCGTCGACGTCGCAGCCCAGCTGCCTCACGGCGCGCTCCGTTTCTACGTCATGGGCGACCGTGGCGCCGATCATGCCGAGGTGCCGACCGAGCGCGAGATCGAGGAGATGGCGCGACTCACCGAGGAGGCGCTGCGGGCCGGCGCCATGGGCTTCACGACCTCGCGCACCACCAAGCACAAGGCCAAGGACGGCCGCTTCACGCCATCGCTCAGCGCCCGCGAGGCCGAGCTTCTGGGCATCGCCCAGGGCATGAAGCGCGCGGGCCGCGGCGTGCTGCAGGTCAATTCCGACTTCGGTCCCGGCGAGTTCGAGGCGCTGGAAGCGGCATCGGCGCTGGCCGGGCGCCCGCTCTCCTGCCTGCTGGTGCAGGTCGATGCGCAGCCCAAGCTGTGGCGCGAGACGCTCGATCAGGTCCACGGCGTGCGCAAGGCCGGCCGCATGGCCAACGCTCAGGTTGGCTCGCGACCGATCGGCGTCATCATGGGGCTGGAAACCACGGCGCATCCCTTCGCCGCCCATCCGGCGTGGCTCGAG
>JADHLS010000264.1 GCA_016780605.1 Reyranella sp. | reverse complement strand
AGGATGAAGGCAATCATGATGGATCGGTCGGCCCGGGCGCAGGCCTAGCAGGAAAGACGCCAAAACGGAATGTGCGTTTGGCGCTCTTTCTTCCTCCCTGCGCGCAGCGCGGGGAGGTGGCCGAAGGCCGGAGGGGTCATGGGCAACAGCAAGACTGGTGCGCATGACCCCTCCGCCCCTTCGGGGCACCTCCCCACGCGGAGCGTGAGGAGGCAAGCCTTGCTACTTCACGTTCACAAAGCGCAGCGGGAAGGAATTGTCAGCCGGCTGTACCAGGTCGATATTCTTGCGCGCCGCCCAGACCAGCGCCTGCTGGTGCAGCGGGATGTAGGCGAAGTCGTCGACATAGAGCTTGGTCGCCTCGGCGATCATGGCGTCGCGCTTGGCCTTGTCGGTCTCCTGCTCCATCTTGTCGGCGAGCGCGTCGATCTTGGGATTGGAGTAGCCGCCGGCGTTGAACTGGCCCTTCTTGGTGGTCTTGTTCGGCGTCTGGATCAGCGCCTCGAAGACGTTGTGCACGTCGTAGGTCTGGGCCGGCGACCAGCCCAGCATGTAGAAGCTGGTCTCGCCCGGCGACAGGTCGTTCTTGCGCAGGATCTTGGCGAAGTAGAGGTTGCGGGTCTGCGCCTTGAGATTCACCTTCACGCCGATCTTGGCGAGCATCGCCACGACCGCCTGGCAGATCTTCTCGTCGTTGACGTAACGGTCGTTGGGGCAGTCCATGCCGACCTCGAAGCCGTTGGGGTAGCCGGCATCGGCCAGCATCTTCTTGGCCTCGTCCGGCTTCAGGAGCGGCGGCCGCTTGTCGAGGTCCTTCATGTAGCCGTTGATGCCCGGCGCCACCATCAGGTCGGTCGGATAGGACTGGCCGCGCATCACGGTGCGCTTGATCGCCTCGACGTCGATCGAGCGATGGATCGCCTCGCGGACCTTCTTGTCCTTGAACGGGTTCTTGCCCTTGACGTTGGACTCGAGCAGCTCGGGCCGCTCCTGGTCCATGCCGAGATAGACGACACGGGTCTCGGGACCTTCCATCACCTTGATGTTGGCGTCCTTCTTCAGCGTCTCGGTGTCGGCCGGCGGCACCTCGTAGGTCATGTCGATGTCGCCTGCCTTCAGCGCGGCGACGCGGGTCGAGGGATTGGCGACCGGCGTGAAGATCACCTCGGTGAGGTTATGTTGCGGCTTGTCCCACCAGTTGGGATTGTTGACCAGCACCGTGCGCTCGCCCGCCTTGCGTTCCTTCAGCATGAAGGGGCCGGTGCCCATGGCGTTGCGGGTGGCGAAGTTCTCCTCGTTCTTGGTCATGTCCGCCGAGTTGACGGCGTTGTTCTTCTCGGCCCAGGCCTTGGACATGATGACGATGGCGGCCCATTTGTCGGCCAGCAGCGGGTCGGGATACTTGGTGGTGACGAGGACGCGCATGTCGCCGTCCTTCTTGATCTCCTTCACCGACACGAAGTTGCTCTGCAGGTTCGAGCCCGGGCCGTTGGCGCGGTTCAGCGAGAACACGACGTCGTCGGCGGTCAGCGGCGAGCCGTCATGGAACTTCACGTCGGGTCGGATATCGAAGAACCAGGTCGTCGGATCGAGCTGGCCCCACTTGGTGGCGAGCGCCGGCTCGAGCTTGAGGTCCTTGTCGCGCCGGATCAGCGGATCGTAGATGTTCTGGGTGAAGGTCAGCAGGAAGGTCTCCTGCCGCGCGTAGGGATCCATCGAGCTGACGTCCCCCGAATTGGCCCACTTGAAGGTCTTGGCCTCAGCCATCGACGTCATGCCGAAGCCGGCGCAAGCGAGGGCCGCCAGCGCAACCGTATGCCGGAAACTGAAAGTCATCGTCTAAAAACCCCTTTTGGGCGCCACCCACAGCGCCGACCGGATCTCCCCGGATTTCCCTGAAGCTATGCGCAAGCGCATACCTACTACACGTTGCACCTGGAGTGCTTTGGCGTCAATTGCCCAAATTTTTTGCATGGGTGCATACGTTGGACATGCACAGTGCAGCGCCGCTATCGTGCCGCTCCAACTATTTTTTCTCAGGGTGCGGCCATGAATGACGTTTCACGCAGCTTCCGCGGCAATTCCAACGCGGCGCGGGATATTGCGCACCACCTGCACCCCTACACCAACTTCAAGAAGCACGAGGAAACCGGCCCGCTCACCATCGTGCGCGGCCGCGGCATCTACGTCACCGACGACGACGGCAAGGAATACATCGAGGGCATGGCCGGCCTTTGGTCGGCGGCGCTGGGCTTCAGCAACGAGCGGCTGGCGACGGTCGCCTACGAGCAGATGAAGCAGCTGCCGTTCTATCACGCCTTCAACCAGCGCTCCCATGAGCCCGCCATCAACCTCGCCGAGAAGCTGAAGCAGATGGCGCCGGTCGAGATGTCGAAGGTGTTCTTCGCCAACTCGGGCTCGGAGGCCAACGACACCGTCGTGAAGATGGTGTGGTACATGAACAATGCGCTGGACCGGCCCAACAAGAAGAAGATCGTGTCGCGGCTCAAGGGCTACCACGGCATCACCGTGGCCTCGGGCAGCCTGACCGGCCTGCCGCACAACCACCGTTCGTTCGACTTGCCGATCGCGGGCGTCGTCCACACCGGCACGCCGCACTACTATCGCGGCGCCAAGGACGGCGAGACCGAGGACCAGTTCACGACGCGGCTTGCCCAGGAGCTCGAGGAGCTGATCCTGAAGGAAGGCGGCGCCGACCATGTCGCCGCCATGATCAGCGAGCCGGTGATGGGCGCGGGCGGCGTCATCGTGCCGCCCAAGGGCTACTACGAGAAGATCCAGGCGGTGTGCCGCAAGTACGACATGCTGTTCATCGCCGACGAGGTGATCTGCGGCTTCGGGCGCACCGGCAATGTCTGGGGCAGCCAGACGATGAACATCAAGCCCGACATCCTGACCTGCGCCAAGGCGCTGTCGGCGTCGTTCCTGCCGATCTCGGCGGTGATGGTGAGCGACAAGGTCTACCAGGCGCTGGCGAGCGAGAGCAGCAAGATCGGCACCTGGGGCCACGGCTTCACCTACTCCGGCCATCCGGTCGCGGCGGCCGTCGCGCTCGAGGCGCAGAAGATCTACGACGAGATCGACCTGTTCGGTCACGCCAAGCGCATGAGCCCGATCTTCCAGAATCACATCCAGTCGTTCGCCGACCATCCGCTGGTCGGCGAGGCGATGGGCGTCGGCATGATGGGCGCGCTGGAGGTCGTCGCCGACAAGAAGACCAAGACGCCGTTCGACCTGGCGACGGTCGGCGCGGGCAACCGCGTCTACAACCACGCCGTGGCGCGCGGGCTCTTCATCCGCAACATGGGCGACCGCGTCGCGATCTGCCCGCCGCTGATCATCAACGAGACCGAGCTCGCCGACCTGTTCGGCCGCCTGCGCCAGGCGATGGATGCGGCGCTGGCCGAGCTGAAGTCGGAAGGCCACTTCAAGGGCTGATCCTTGGCCGGCGCGGCCCCCTTCGGGACTCCCCCGTTTGGGACCGCCCAGCGCATCAGAAATCGAGCGATCTGGGCGGTGGCCTTCTTCACCGCCTTCCTGCCGCCCGCCTTCGTGGCGGCAGGAGTCGGCGGCATTGCCGAAGACAAGGTCAACGTCGCCCTGCCGCTGGCCCTGGGCTTCTGGTTGCTGGGCTTCGTGTGCGCGCTATGGGCCGCCTATCCGACCTTGCGCTATTGGGACGGCCTGCCGCCGACGACGCGCTGGCTGGGCGCCCTGCCGTTGTTGTCGGTGTCGCTGTTCCTCACCGTCGGATTGATCGCGGCCTTGCTCGTGTGACTCACTTGCCGGACTGCTGGCGCAGGTAGGCGATGATATCGGCGCGATCCCCGGCGGCGGCGACGCGGAAATTCATGCGTTGCCCCGGGATCAGCGCCTGCGGGTTGGTGAGCCAGGCATCGAGCGTCTTCTCCTCCCACACCACGGTCGAGCTCTTCACCGCCGTCGAGTAGGCAAAGTTCGGCGCCGAACCCGCCTTGCGGCCATAGACGCCGCGATGCGCCGGGCCGACGCGATTGGCATCGAGTGAATGGCAGCCGCCGCAGCGCGATTCGTAGAGCTCCTGGCCGTGCTGGGCGTCGGCCGCGGCGGCGGTATCGACCGCCGCGGCCCGCGCCAGCATTGCCGCGAGCGACAATGCCGAACGCACCCTCACGCCCCGAAGCTCAGCGCCTTGGCCGGCAACGGATCCTGCAGCGCCCCGCTGAGCGCCGTCCAATGCATGACCTCGTCGGCCGCGAGCCGCGCCGAGATCTGGGCGAGGTTGCGGTCACCGAAGGACGGGATGACGCCGATATAGGCGTTGGCCGCGCCCTTCTCGAGGCGCTGCGCCAGGCGCAGCACGTCGGTCTGGGTCTTGAGCGCCGACGCGTTCAGCGCTTTCGCCACCTCCGCATCGCTCTTGGCCGCCACCGGCGTGCCGCCGAGCTTGCGGATGGTGGCGATCAGCGCGTCGCGATGCTCCTTGTGATGGCTCTGGAACAGGACAGCCACCTCGAGCACCGGCTTCTGCAGGAGCCCGCTCTGGGCGCCGAGCTGATAGGCGCTGATCGCCTCGTTCTCGAGCGCCAGCGCAGTGTTGAGAATGCCGACGTCGTTGGCGCTGGCTGCGCCGTTGCCTTGGGCAAAGGCCATCTTCTCGTAACCGGCCATCAGCGCCACGGCCGAGGCCGACAGCAGCACGCCGCGGCGGCGAAGATCGATCATCTGGGTCACGTGAGGTCTCCTTGTGTTGTCCGCGAAGGAGCGCTTGCTCCGTTCGTGCCCCACCTACGCGTGCGCCGGCGCTGATGGATCGATCACCGTGCGTCACGCCTCGGTGAGACAGGCGCGATCACTATTCGCGATTGCGATGCATTCGCAATAGACGCCTCACACGGTTGTGTTTGATCTCTCTCAACGACGCGAATGCAGGCCCGCGACCAAAATGCTTCTCATGACGCACTTAAAGCCGATTAAACTCCCGCTGCGGGAGAACCCAGGACCAATGGATTACGAGGCATTCTTCGCCGGTCATTTGCGTCGGCTGCACGACGAGGGGCGCTATCGCGTCTTCGCCGAGCTCGAGCGCATTGCCGGCGCGTTCCCGCGGGCGCGCTTCCACCAGGACGGCACGGTGCGCGACGTCACGGTGTGGTGCTCCAACGATTACCTTGCCATGGGCCAGCATCCGGTGGTCATCGAGGCCATGCAGGCCGCGATCGGCGCGCAGGGCTCGGGCGCCGGCGGCACGCGCAACATCTCGGGCACCAATACGCTGCATGTGGCGCTGGAGCGCGAGCTTGCGACCCTGCACGCCAAGGAAGCGGCGCTGGTCTTCACCTCGGGCTACGTCGCCAACGAAACGACGCTGCAGACGCTGGGCGCCATGCTGCCGGGCTGCGAGCTCTATTCCGATGCTTTCAACCACGCCTCGATGATCGCGGGCATCCGCCACTCAGGCGCGGTGCGACGCATCTTCCGCCACAACGACCTCGCCCATCTCGAGGAGCTCCTGAAGGCATCCGATCCCTCGACGCCGAAGATCGTGGCGTTCGAATCGGTCTACTCGATGGACGGCGACGTCTCGCCGATCGATGAGCTCTGCGACCTCGCGCATCGTTACGGCGCGCTCGCCTATCTCGACGAGGTCCATGCGGTCGGCATGTACGGCGCGCGCGGCGCCGGCGTGGCCGAGCGCGACGGGGCGCTCGACAAGGTCGACATCGTCCAGGGCACGCTCGCCAAGGCGTTCGGCGTGGTCGGCGGCTACATCGCCTCGACTGCGGCCACCGTCGACTTCGTGCGCTCCTGCGGCTCGGGCTTCATCTTCTCGACCTCGATGCCGCCCGCCATCGCCGGCGCGGCGCTGGCCAGCATCCGCTACGTCACCGCGCATCCCGAGCTCAGGGTGCGTCACCAGGAGCGCGCGGCGACGCTGAAGCGCCACCTGGCGGCGGCCGGCCTGCCGGTGATGCCGTCGGTCACGCACATCGTGCCAGTGTTCGTGGGCGACGCTGCGCTCGCCAAGCAGGCGACCGACCTCCTGATGGACCGCCATTCGATCTACGTCCAGCCAATCAACTACCCGACCGTGCCGCGCGGTACCGAACGGCTGCGCCTCACGCCGACGCCGCTGCACGGCGACGACGACATGGCGCGGCTGGTGTCCGCGCTGCAGGACGTCTGGCAGACGCTCGGCCTCGGTTTGCGCCAGGCGGCTGAATAGCGCTGGGGACGCGCCCCCAGCTACTCCACCGTGCGCATCGTCCAGATGCGGGAGAAGGCCAGGACCATGGCGATCATTACAGCCATGGCGATCGCCGGCAGGACCATGGCGAGCTTCAGCCCCAGCACGGCCGCCAGCGAGCCCGCAATGAAGGCGCCGATCGGACCGCCACCGCCGATCCCGAGCTGGAACAGCGCCATCAGACGCGCGCGATGCGTGGCCGGCGCCACGATCTGCAGGATGGTGCGCCCTTGGGTCAGCGTGATGCCCGCCCCCAGGCCCCAGATGAAGCAAAGGGCGTTGAACACCAGGAACGGCGGATGCAGCGCCATGGCGAACAGGATCACCGCGCCGACCGACACTGCCGAGAGCACCAGCCGGCCGCGCCGTAACAGCCGGCGCGCCAGCCCGGCAAAGGCGAAGGCTGCGACGATGGTGCCGGCCCAGAAGGCCAGGTTGATGTAGGCGATCTCGGCCGCGCCGCCGTGATAGACGTCGCGTACGACCAGCGGCAGGACGGCCATGAACGGGCCGACATAGAACACGCCGATGCCGAAGTTGAGCAGCAGCACCGGCCACATCTGCTCCGAGCGCGCCGCCTCGACGATGCCGTCGCCGATGCTGCGCCAGAAGCTCGGATGCTGGGCGGGCGGATGCGGCGGCGGGTCGGGCAATCGCCACACCGCGACGGAGCCCACGATCACCAGGATCGCCTGCGCCAGAAGCAGCGGTATCGCGCCGGTGCGATCGGCCTGGGACGCCGCGGCGATGCCGATCAGC
>JADHLS010000263.1 GCA_016780605.1 Reyranella sp. | reverse complement strand
CTTGCTGTCGAAATAGCCCCAGTGACAGGTCTCGGGCGAAGAATTGAGCTCGTAGTTGGCCATCGTGGTTCCCCTCTTGGCCACTGTTGAAGCACAACCCGTGCCCCCGATGCTATAGCCGTGGCATGAACTACCGCCACGGCTACCACGCCGGCAACTTTGCCGACCTGCTGAAGCACACCGCGCTTTGCGAGTTGCTGCGGCTGCTGACGGCCAAGGACAAGAAGCTGTTCGTGCTCGATACGCATGCCGGCGCCGGTGGCTACGATCTTGCGGGCAGCCAGGCTCGCCGCACCGGTGAGGCGGGCGCGGGCATCGTGCGGCTTGCGGCCGCCTCTCGTTCCGGCATGCCGGCTGCCGTCGCGCGCTATCTTGCGGCCGTCGCGGCCTACGATCGCAAGTTCGGGCCGTCTGACGGGGGGCTGCGCCGCTATCCCGGCTCGCCGCGCCTGGTGCGCGCAGCCTTGCGGCCGGGCGATCGCTTCGTCGTCTGCGAGCTTCACCCCGAGGAGGCGCTGGCGCTCAAGCGCGAGTTCGCGGGCGATCGGGCCGTCGAGGTGCGGCAGGCCGACGGCTACAAGGTGCTGAAGGCGCTGCTGCCGCCGGTCGAGCGGCGTGGCCTGGTGCTGATCGACCCGCCATTCGAGGCGACGGATGAGTACGAACGCCTGCTGCGCGCCCTGCGCCAAGCCATCCGGCGCTTCGCGACCGGTTGCTATGCCGTCTGGTATCCAATCAAGGACGACAATGCTGCCGTCTTTGCCCGAGAGCTCGCAGGCTTCAAGCCGTTGGCCCTCGAGATGGCGCTCCATGGCATCGAGCCGGGCAAGCTCGCCGCCTGCGCCTTGGCAGTGATCAATCCGCCATGGCGCTTCGAGGAGGCGATGCGCGAGGCGTTGCCGTGGATCGCGGCGCAGCTCGGGCCGGGCGTCAGGGCGACGGTTTCCGCGCCGCCAGCCAGCGCGCCGGCTCGGGCATCAGGAGCGTGATCACGAACGACACCAGGCAGAGCACCGCCCCGGCCAGGATCGCGCCAGTGTAGGAGCCGAAGAAATCGTAGGCGTAGCCCGCGACCGGCGAGCCGAGCAGGGCGCCGAAGGCGACGCCGCTGTACAGCGCGCCGATGACGGAGCCGAGCGCACGGCCGCCGAAATAGTCGGCGGCGAGCGATGGCGCGATGGCGACGAAGCCACCGTAGAAGGCGCCGAACACCAGGGCGAAGACGATCAGCGCCACGGCGCTGGTCGATATCGACCACATCACCAGCATGACTGCCGCGCCGACATACATCAGGCCGAACGAGTGCTTGCGCCCGAGCCAGCCGGTGACGCTGGCGAACAGGAAGCGTCCGGCCGTGCTGCCCACGCCCAGCAGCACGATCAGCAGCACGCCGAAGGATTCTCCCAGTCCGACATCCTTGGCGTAGGGCGCGAGATGAACGAACGGCGCGAACAGGCCGAACGACATCAACAGCGCGCCGACATAGATCGACCAGAACGGCGATGACCGGAGCGCCTCGCGCAGCGAGAGGCCGGCCGGCATCGCGCTCGCGCCGGACGGATGGGGCGGATCGCCGTCGGGCGTCAGGCCGTAGCGTTCCGGTGCCGAGCGCACCAGGGCGCCGGCGACGATGGCGCCGACCACGGTGAGCGCGGCGAGGACGAGATAGGTCTGGCGCCAGCCAAGATGGACGATCAGCTGGTGCGCCAGCGGTGCGCCGATCAGGGTGCCGACGCCGATGCCCGCGACGGCGATGCCGCTCGCCGTGCCGCGCCGGCGCACGAACCAGCGCTGCACGGCGGCCACGCTCGGCACGTAGCTGAGGCCGATGCCGACGCCGACGCCCAGCCCATAGCCGGCATAGATCTGCCACAGGCTCGTGGCCTGCGCGGCCGCCACCAGGCCGACCGCGATCAGCAGCAGCCCGCCGATCACCACCGGACGCGGGCCGGTGCGGTCGGCGATGAGGCCCGCCGGAAAGCCCAACATGAAATAAAGAAAGGCCGAGATGGAGAAGACGAGTGCCGTCTCGCCACGACGCGCGCCGAACTCGCTCTCCAGCGTGCCGAAGAAAGAGGCGAAGGAGTAGGCGACGGCGTAACCCGTCAGCATGGCGAGAAACGCGCCGGTGACCACCCACCAGCCGGGGAACACGGTGCTACGCTTGCTGTACTTCATGGCAGGAAGCTAGGCAGCCTGCCGCCAACCGGCCATGGCAGACAGTTCGGTCGATTCCGAAGCATTCACAAGAGCCTGAAATGCGGCTCAGTGCTGTTTGTTGTTCTTCTTGTCGTCCGGCTTCCAACCCCACAGCTTGTCCGCCGCCTCGATGATCTTGGGGTCGAGCGGCTGTGGCACGACGTCGGCTCCCTTGCCGACATGCTCGGCGACGATGCGGAGCCCCTTCAGCCTGGCATGCGCCTTGTGGTCGGTGGCGATGACATGCCATGGCGCGTAGTCGGTGTCGGTGCGTTCGAGCATGTCGTCATAAGCTTCGAGGTATTGCTTGCGCTTGGCGATGTTGCGGAAATCTTCCACCCCGATCTTGTAGTGCTTGTGCGGGTCCTCCAGCCGCTCGATCATGCGCTTCTTCTGCTCCTTCTCGCTGACATGCATCAGGAGCTTGACGACGTGCACACCGTCGTCGGTGAGCTGGCGCTCGAACTCGTTGATCTCGCGATAGGCCCGCTTCCAGGCGTCCTTGCTGCAAAAGCCCTCGATGCGCTCGACCAGCACGCGGCCGTACCAGGTGCGGTCGAAGATTGCCCAGTTGCCGGGCGCCGGCAGGCGGTCCCAGAAGCGCCAGAGATAGTGCCGCCCCTGTTCCTCGGGCGTCGGCGCGCCGATGCGCCAGACCTGGACCGATTTCGGCTCCAGGCCGCTGACCAGGCGCTCGATCAGCCCGCCCTTGCCGGCGGCATCCCAGCCGTCGATGGAGATGATGACCCGACCGCCGGTGCGCACATGATGGACCTGGAGGTCGAGCAGGCGGTGCTGCAACCGGGCGAGCTCCTCCTCGTAGTTCTTCTTGTCGATCGGACCATCGGTGAGCTCCATCTTGTCGAGCTTTGGCCAGTTGCCCATGGGTTCCTCCCGCGTGGATCGTGCCAGCGCCGGACTCCCGAGGCAATCTGTGGCGATTGACAGCGTCAAGTCGTGCTACAACTAATCTCGCCGATGGCCGACGCCCAACCCACCATCCGCTACACGCAACGCGCAGGAAAGGCCGTCGTCGAGGTCGCCGGCGCGTGGACGGTGTTCAGCCTGCGCGACATCCGTAAGACCGCCGAGAAGGCGCTGCGGGCGGCGGGTACCGGCAAGGCCAAACGCATCGTCGACGCCAAGGGGGTGCAGCGGCTCGACACGGCGGGCGCACTGGAAATCCTGACGCTGGCCGGCGGGCCCGACTCCCAGATCGAAACCGGCGACAAGGCGCATGCCGACCTGTTCAAGGTCGTGCAGGACAACATGTGCGAGGCGCGGCCCGAGCGGCCCCCCAGCTGGCTTGCTCATTGGCTGGAGGAAATCGGGCGCAACACCGTCCATCTCTACGAGCAGGGCGTCAATCTCAGCTCATTCTTCGGCGAGATCCTGGTGACATTCCTCGAGGCCTGCCTGCACCCCAAGCGCTTCCGGATAAGCGCCGTGGTGCGGCAGATGTACGAGGTCTGGATTCGCGCCCTGGTGATCGTGGGCGTGCTGTGCTTCCTGATCGGCGTGGTAATCGCCTACCAGGGCGTCCAGCAGCTGCGCCAGTTCGGCGCCGAGACCTTCACCGTCGAGGCCGTCGGCATCGGCATGTTTCGCGAGCTGGGCGTGCTGCTCACCGCCATCATCGTCGCCGGGCGCTCGGGCAGCGCCTTCACCGCCCAGATCGGCACCATGCAGGTGAACCAGGAGGTCGACGCCATGCGCACGATCGGGCTCAATCCGATCGAATGGCTGGTCATGCCGCGCATCTCCGCCCTCATCATCTCCATGCCCTTGCTCGCTTTTTGGGGCGACATGACGGGCCTGCTGGGCGGCGCGGTCGCCTGCACGGTCTATCTCGACTTCACCCTCGTTCAATTCTTCGAACGGTTGCGCGACACGGTCGGTCCCTGGCACTTCTATACCGGCATGATCAAGGCGCCGGTGTTCGGCGCCGTGATCGCCATCATCGGCTGCTTCGAGGGCCTGCAGGTGCGCGGCAGCGCCGAGAGCGTCGGCCAGCTCACCACCAAGTCGGTCGTCGAATCGATCTTCTGCGTGATCGTCCTCGACGCGATCTTCTCCGTCATCTTCCTGCTGGCGGGCGTGTGATGGCCGAGGCGCAAGCGCAGACCAAGGAGAAACCGCCGCAGCCCAAGCTGCTCGAAGGCGGACAGCTCGCCGACCATCGCGACGGTCGCGAGGTGGTGCTGCGTTTGCGCGGTGTGCGCACGCAGTTCGGCGACAACATCATCCACAACAATCTCGATTTCGACGTATTCAGGGGCGAGATTGTCGGGCTGGTCGGGGGATCGGGAACGGGCAAATCCGTCTTGTTGCGCACCATCATCGGCCTCAACAGACACACCAAGGGCACCATCGAGGTGCTGGGCGTCGACACCGCCGGCCTGCACGGCAAGGCCGAACGCGAACTGCAGGCGAGGACCGGCGTGCAGTTCCAGGACGGTGCGTTGTTCTCTTCGCTCAGCGTCACCGAAAACATCATCGTGCCGATCCGCGAGCATGTCGGGCTGGAAGAGCAGCTGATGCGCGACATCGCGGCGCTCAAGGTCGCCATGGTCGGCCTGCCGCCCGACACCGGCGACAAGAAGCCGTCCGAACTCTCGGGCGGCATGCGCAAGCGCGCCAGCCTTGCCCGGGCGCTCGCCCTCGATCCTGAGCTCCTGTTCCTCGACGAGCCGACGGCCGGCCTCGATCCGATCGGCGCCGCCCACTACGACGAGCTCGTCAAGGGGTTGAGCCGCAACCTTGGGCTCACCGTCCTGATGGTCACGCACGACCTGGACAGCCTTTATGCCATTTGTGACCGCATCGCCGTACTGCTCGACAAGCGCGTCGTGGTAGGTACCATGGACGAATTGTTGGCGTACGATCACCCCTGGGTCCGGGAATACTTCCACGGGCCGCGCGGGCGGGCGGCGGCGCGGCAGGAGTAAAGCAGCGTCAGATGGAAAGAAGATCGCCTTATGTGCTGATCGGCGCGGCGATGATCCTGTTCATTGCGGCCGTCGCCGGATTCGTGATCTGGAAGCTGCGTGCCGGCGACCGCACGGCGTACGCTTATTACGACATCCTGTTCTCGGGCGACGTGCAGGGCCTAACGGTCGATTCGCCGGTGTTCTATCGCGGCCTGCGCGTGGGCCGCGTGTCCAACATTCAGCTGACATCGCGCGTCGACACCCAGCGTTCGACGGGGCGCGAGCGGCTCAGCGAGAAGATCGAGGTCACGGTCGCCGTCGACTGGAACATCGACATCCGCGAGCGCTCCTATGCGGTGTTCGAGAAGCCGTTCATCGCCGGGGCCCCGTTCATCCAGATCGTCGGGCGCCTCGACGTCGACCAGATCAAGCCCAAGAGGAAGGCGGGCGACAGGCCCTATCCGGAGATCCGCGAGGGCGCCTCGTTCCTGCAGGCAACGTCGACCTCGGCGCAGGAGCTGCTGACCAAGGCGGGTGTCACGGTCGACCGGCTGAACGAGCTTCTCAGTCCCGACAATGTCGGCGCCATCTCCGATACCTTGCGCAACCTCTCGACGGTCACGACGGGGCTGGCCAAGCAGGATGCCGCGATCCAGTCGACGATCGCCGAGCTGCCGGTGGCCATCGCCGAGTTCCGCAAGACCTTCGACAAGGTCAATGCGCTGACCGAGTCGCTGAACACACTGGCGCTCGAGCTGGGGCCGCAGGATGCCGCCACCCGGAAGGCCCTGGCCGGCAAGGAGCCCAGCGAGCTCAGCAAGACGCTTGTCGAGGCACGCGTGGCGCTCAAGAACATCGACAATGCCGCGGGCCAGCTCAACAAGCTCATCGGCGACAGCAAGGGACCGGTCAAGAGTTTCACCGAGACCGGGCTCAACGAGCTGTCGATGACCATTCGCGAGCTGCGCCAGCTCACCACCAACCTCAACGTCATCGCTACCCGGCTTGAACGCGACCCCTCGGGCTTCGTGTTCAGCGGCAAGCAGGGATACACGCCCAAATGATACTCCGCCTGGCCGCCCTCGCGGGGGCGGCCGCCCTGTTCGCCGGTTGCCAGTTCATCAGCGCTGTCGACCAGGCCACCGAGCAACAGGATCTCTACACGGTCACCCCAAAGAGCACCTTCGACCCCGATCTGCCCTCGGTGTACTGGCAACTCGCGGTCGAGGCGCCGGCGGCGGCGGCCAATCTCAATACCGGCCGCATCGCCATCGCGCTCACGCCGACATCGACGGACTACTACGCCAAGGCGGCCTGGACCGACCGGGCGCCGTTGATGGTGCAGACGCGCATCGTCGATTCCTTCGAGAACACGCGCAAGATCGTCGCGGTCGCCCGTGAATCGATCGGCATCCGCGCCAACTACGTGCTGCAGCCCGACCTGCGCAACTTCGAGGCGCTCTACTTCTACGGCAAGCCGCCGATCGTGCGCGTGCGCATCATCGCCAAGCTGGTGCGCATGCCGGACCGCCAGATCATCGGCGTCGGTTCGTTCGAACGCTGTGTTCGGGCGCGCGCTGATTCCATCCCCAAGGTCGTCGATGCTTTCGACCAGGCGTTGGGCAGCGTTATCAAGCGGCTGGTCGCCTGGACCCTGCGCACGCCGCCGGCCCGCCCGCCGAGCGACGACGCGCCCTACAACATCGAACGTTATCGCAATCCGGCCAATGCCGTGGTCGACACGGAGAATTGCCCCAAGGGCGGCGACGCTTCGATGGTGCCGCTCACCGACGAGTAGTCTTGCCGGACCGCGGGCCTCCAGGCCCGCTCATGCTCTTCCGGACCGCGAAGCCTTGCGCGCTCATAACTCCTGAGCGGG
>JADHLS010000262.1 GCA_016780605.1 Reyranella sp. | reverse complement strand
CCAGAGCGCCAGTCCCCAAATCAGGCCGAGCGTCGTGCGGTAAGCGACTGTTGTTGTTGGCATTTGCAGGCAAGCGGGCTCTACCCGAGCCCCGCCGGGCGCGCAAGCGCTCCCGGCTTGCAGCGTCGAAAAAGCGCTGTTAGAGCAGCCCCCAATGCAAGGATCATCGATGCTCAGTTGGGAAAAAGTCGACGCCATTCCGGGCTGGTTCATGTTCCAGTCCTACTGCGTCTGGCGTGCACTGCTCGACCAGCAGGCCAAGATCACGGGCGACCTGTTCGAGATCGGCGTCTGGCGCGGCAGGTCGGCGTCGGTGCTCGCCTCGTATCGCAAGGGGCAGGAAAAGCTCTATCTCTGCGATCTCAGGCTCGATGAGGAGGCGGTGGGACGGTCGATCCGTTCGGTCGGCGCCGAGCCGGTCAACATCGTGCCGCTGTCGGGGCCGTCGGCGGACCTGCCGGCCAAGCTCGACCTGCAGGCCATGCACCAGACCGTGCGCTGGTTCCACATCGACGGCGAACACACCGGCACGGCGGTCTATCGCGAGCTCGAATTCGCCAACCGCATCGTCAACAACGACGGCATCGTGGTGATCGACGACTTCTTCTCGCCGCGCTATCCCGCCAACACCACCGAGGTGGTGCGCTACCTCGAGAAGAACCCCTTCCACTTCCGCCTGCTCGCAGTCGGCTTCAACAAGGGTTATCTCTGCCGGCCTGAGAGCCTGCCGCGTTACATGGACTTCATGGCTTCGGGCATGAGCCGCGCGCTGGCGGGCTACGGCGCCAAGACGACGATCTTCAAGACCACGGGCCCGTGGGACACCGACGCCGTCGGCATCACCGACTATGTCGACGATGCGGGGCCCATCGCCGGCCCCGACAACGAGCCGCAGCGCTGGCACATGATGCGCACGCGCCATGTCTGGGGACCGGTGCGCCATCTGCAGAACGGCTGGCGGATGCTGAGGGGGCGGTAGTTTGACACCGAAGGTGTCATCCTGAGCGTAGCGAGGGACCTTGTCTGGTCTCGCAAAGGTCCCTCGGCTTCGCCTCGGGATGACGGCGACGTCGGCTACGCCGTCGTCGCCGTCACCTTCGCCAGCTTCATCTGATCGTCGAGATCGTCGGCGATGAAGTTGCGCACGACCTCGTCGAGGTCCTTGTCTGTCTGGAAGCCGAGGCTGCGCGCGCGCTTTGAATCGATGCCCTGGGGCCAGCCGTCACAGATCTTCTGGATCGCGGGATCGTGCTGCCAGGTGACCTTGCCAACCTTGCGATTGCCGGCATGGCGGCCGACCGCCTGCTCGAGCTCCCGGGCGGTGACGTTGATGCCGTTCAACAGCAGCGTTCGGCCCGGACCGAAAGCGTCGGGCGCGAGGTCGTGCAGGCGCACGAAGGCGTCGACCGTCTTGCGCGGGCTCAAGACGACCATGATGGTCTCGGGCGTCACCGGGCAGACGACGTCGACACCGGTCAGCGGCTCGCGCACGACCGAAGACGCCCAGGTCGAGGCCGCCTTGTTGGGCAGGCCGGTGCGCACGCAGATCGTCGGCAGTCTCACCGAGGTACCGCGCAAAAATCCCTTGCGGGTGTAGTCGCGGATCAGGAACTCGCCGATCGACTTCTGGGCGCCGTAGGAGGTCTGCGGCGTGAGCGCCGTGTCGTCGGTAACGGCAGGCGGCAGTTCGCCGCCGAAGGCCGCCAGCGAGCTGGTGAAGACCACGCGCGGATTGGTGCCGAGCGCCCGACAGGCCTCCAGCACGTTGCGCGTGCCGTCGAGATTGACCTTATAGCCGAGGTCGAAGTCGGCTTCGGCGCCGGCGCTGACCACGGCGGCGAAGTGGAACACCGTGGCCGCCCCCTGCACGATCGACTGCACGGTGGCGAAGTTGGCGATGTCGCCGGCGAGCGTCTTGACCCCGGGATCGTCGAGGCCGGGGCCGCTTGCCTTGGTGACGTCGAACAGCAGCAGCTCGCTCACCCGCTCGGGCTTTCCCGAAGGGCCGGCGAGGTCCTGCTGCAGCAGCCGCCGCGCCAGCTTCTTGCCGAGGAATCCCGCGCCGCCCGTGATCACGACCTTCATGTCGGTTCCATCCCTTCAAAAATCCGATTCCATTCGCCGCGGACGAAAGTGTGCACAGATCGGCCTTCACAGTCTATGTTGCCGGCAATGGCGGGTCCGAGCGAGCTCTTCGTTTTCAAGGACGCCCTGATCGTCCTGGGCACGGCGGCCGTCGTGGCGCCGGTGGTGCACCGCCTGAAAGTGAGCCCGGTCCTGGGGTTCCTCGTCGTCGGCGCCGTGCTGGGGCCGCACGGCCTGGGACGGTTGGCCGAATATTCGCGCGCCGTCGACTGGGTGACCGTTACCGGCGAGAAGCAGATCGCCTTCATTGCCAATCTCGGCATCGTCTTCCTGCTGTTCTTCATCGGCCTCGAGCTGTCGCTGCGCCGCCTGCTCACCATGCGCCGCCTGGTGTTCGGGCTGGGCGGCGCGCAGACCATCGTGACGACGATCGTGATCAGCCTGGCCGGCCGCTGGTTCGGCCTGTCGGGCGCCGCCTCGCTGATCATCGGCGCCTGCCTCGCCCTTTCCTCGACGGCCATCGTCATGGAGCTGCTGTCGGGCCAGCGCCGCATGATGTCGACCACAGGCCGCACCAGCTTCGCCATCCTGCTGGCGCAGGACCTCGCCGTCGTGCCGCTCTTGTTCCTGATCGGCGCGCTGGGCAGCGCTTCCGACGGGGCGACCCTGCTGCAGGGCGTGGCGGTGGCGCTGGCCGAAGCGGTAATCGCGGTGATCTTCATCGTCGTCGTCGGCCGGCTGGTGCTGAGGCCGCTGTTCCGGCTGGCCGCCGGCACCGACAATCCCGAATTCTTCATGGCGGCGACGCTCTTGATCTCGGTCGGCTCAGGCGTGGTCGCCGCCTACGCCGGCCTGTCGATGGCGCTCGGCGCCTTCATCGCCGGGCTGCTGCTGGCCGAGACCGAGTATCGCCGCGCCGTCGAGGCGATGATCGATCCCTTCCGCGGCCTGCTGCTGGGGGTCTTCTTCTTCTCCGTCGGCATGCATGTCGATCTCGGCTTCATCGTCCGCGAGCCGTTGATCGTGCTAGGCGGCCTTCTTGCCATGATCGCGGTCAAGGCGGTGCTGCTCGCCCCGCTCTGCCGCGCCTTCGGGGTGCCGTGGGCGCCAAGCGTGGAGACCGGCCTGCTGCTGGCGCCGGGCGGCGAATTCGCCTTCATCGGCATCGGGCTTGCGACCCAGTTCGGCCTGGTCGCGCCCAACGTGTCGGCTGGGGTGCTGGCCGTGGTGTCCCTCACCATGGCGGCTCTGCCCTTTGTCGGGCTGTTCGCGCGGCGCGCCGGGCATACCTTCGCACGCGAGGTCGCGGCCGATCCCCTGTTCACCGTGCTGCCGCCGGACGATCATGCCAAGCGCGTCATCGTCGTCGGCCACGGCCGAGTCGGCCAGCTGGTGAGCGGGCTCCTGGAGGAGCACAACATCCCCTACATCGCCTGCGATCGCGACACCAACATCGTCGAACGCTGGCGCCAGCTCGGCCGGCCGATCTACTACGGCGACGCCTCCAATCCGCTGTTCCTGCAGCGCTGCGGCATCGACGAGGCGACGGGCGTGATCGTCACCCTCGACACGGCAGCGGTCGACGACGTGGTCAGGGCCGTGCGCGCGCGGCGGCCGGACGTGATGATCGTGGCGCGCGCCCACGATGCGCAGCACGCGCGCCATCTCTATTCGCTCAAGGTCACCGACACCGTGCCGGAGACCATCGAGGCCAGCCTGCAGCTCGCCGAATCGGCGCTGGTCGGGCTCGGCGTGCCGATGGGCCTGGTGATCGCCTCGATCCACGAGCGCCGCGAGACGGTGCGGCGCGAACTGCAGGCTGCGGCCGGCAGCGCCCTGTCGATGACCGAGCAGATCCGTCACGCCAGACGTGAACAGGGGCGGCGCGAGCGCGCAGCGAAGTCATGAGGATGCCGTGAAGATCCTGAGCTGGAACCTGTTGCGCCTGACCGGCGCGGAAGCAGACGATGTCGCGGCCCTGGTGCGGCACGAGAAGCCCGACGTCATGCTGATGCAGGAGGCGACCCGGGAGATCGAGGCGCTGCCGTCGCTGATCGGCGGCCATTTCCATCGGCTGTCGTGGCTGGGGCGCATCCACGGCCTCGCGGTGTGGAGCCCGCACCGCTTCGCCGCACCGCGCGCGCTCTCGCTGCCAGCCTCACGCCTGCCCGGTCGCCTGCCGCGGCGGCGGGCGCAGATCGTCCAGGTGGGCGAGATCACCTTTGCCAACGTCCATCTCAGCCACGGCCAGCTGCTGAACCGCCGCCAGCTTGCCCGCATCGCCGCCCATCTGCGCGGCAAGCCCTCGGCCATCATCGGCGACTACAACATCGTCGGGCCGGTCGTGCTGCCGGGCTTCGCCGACGTCGGCCCGCGCGAGCCGACGCACTATGCGAGCAACGTCGTGCCCTTTCGCCTCGACCGCTGTTTGGTGCACGGGCTCAGCTGCCGCGCGGCCGACGCACTGGCCTTCGGCCCGTCCGACCATCGGCCGATCCGGCTCGAGCTGGCGCTGCTCGACGGCTGGGGCCTCGAGACCGGCCTGCGTGCCCGGCCGGACCAGCGCTGGATCCGGCGCGACCGGCTGGGGCGACTCTACCGCTAACTAGAGATACGGCTGCAGCAACCGTGCTGCGCTGTTGCGCAGCCGGATCGGCAGCGGATCGGCATCGAGCTCGGCCAACGTCAGGCGGCGCGCGTTGGGCGCGATCTTGGAGATCTGGGCGGCGAAGCCGGCGTCGTGCAGCTCGACATTGAGCTCGAAATTCAGGCGGAAGCTTCTGGTGTCCCAGTTGGCGCTGCCGATCAGCGACCAGGCCTCATCGATCACCATCAGCTTGGAATGGTCGAACGGCGGCGCCGTCAGCCAGACGCGGCAACCGGCCTCGATCAGCGGCCTGAGCGGAATGCGGCGCGCCCAGTCGAGAACGGCGTGGTTGGAATGGTCGGGCAACACGATGTCGACCTTGACCCCGCGCAGGGCCGCCAGCCCCAGCGCCATGGTCAGGGGGTCGGGCGGCAGGAAATACGGCGTGACCACGCGGACCGACTTGTGGGCGCAGGAGATCGCGTGCAGGGCCACGTACTCGATCTGCTCCATGTCCTCGTCGGGGCCGGAGGTGACGACGCGCGCCGCCACTGGTCCCGCCTTGTCGAGCGGCGGGAACCAGCTCTCGGTGAGCAGCTTCTCGCCGGTCGTGTACAGCCAGTCGTCGGCGAAGGCGTCGGTCAGCTGCTCGACGATCGGGCCCTCGAGCTGGAAGTGCGTGTCGTGCACCACGAACGGCGGCTTGTCGGCGGCGATGTTCTCGGCGCCGATATTGATGCCGCCGGTGAAGCCGAGCCGCCCGTCGACCACCATCACCTTGCGATGGTTGCGCAGGTTCACGAAGGGCATGCGCCAGGGAAAGTACGAATGCAGGAAGCGCGCGACCGGAACGCCGGCGGCGCGCAGGCGGTTGTAGGTGCCCGACCAGAAATAGCCGCTGCCGACGCCGTCGATCAGCACGCGCACCTCGACGCCGCGGCGCTGGGCCTGGATCAGCGCCTGGTGGAAGGCCTCGCCCGCCTTGTCGGCGCGGAAGATGTAGCTCACCAGGCCAACGCTCTTCTCCGCCTTCTCGATCGCCGCCAGCATCCGCGGATAGGCCTGGTCGCCCGAATGCAGGATCTCGATCTTGTTGCCATGCTCGGTTGGCAGGCCGGTCAGCCGGCCGACGGCGAACTCGAGCGGCGTCAGAGGATCGTCGACGATGACATCGCCCAGCGTCTCGCCGGCGACTCCAAGCGGCAGGCGCTGGCGGCGCAAACGCTGGGCGCGCCGCTTCACGCGGTTGATGCCCATGGTGAGATAGAGCACAGCGCCGAGGAACGGCGACAGCCAGGCGATGCCGATCCACGACACGGCGGCCCCGACGTTGCGCTTGTAGAGCAGCACATGGACCGTCACGAGGCTCGCGATGGCGAGGTGCGCCAGCGAACCGACGATCGCGGTGAGACCGACCCCGGAGATCACGCCACGGGTATAGCAGGGGTTCGCCTCGCCAGCGACGCCGGCGAGGCGAGCCGGCGTTACGCCGTCGCCTTGATGGCCTTGCCGGCGAGATCGATGATCTCGTCGATCTGCGCCTTCTCGATGACCAGCGGTGGCGACATGGCGATCGTGTCGGCGGCCTGGCGCACCATCAGGCCGAGCTCGAAGGCCTTGACGAAGGTGTCGTAGCCGCGCGCGCCGGCGGCGTCCTTGCGGCCTTCCATGTCGATGCCGGCGGCAAGTCCCAGATTACGGATGTCGGTGACGCCGGGCAGGCCCTTCAGTGAATGCACGCCGTCCTCCCAGTACTTGGAGAGATCGGCGGCGCGCTGGAACAGGCCCTCATCCTTGTAGATGTCGAGCACCGCCGAGGCCGCGGCGCAGGCCAACGGATGGGCAGAATAGGTGTAGCCGTGGAACAGCTCGACGACGTTCTCCGGCCCGTTCATCAGGCCGTCGTAGATGTGCTTGCGCACGAACACGCCGCCCATCGGCACCGTGGCGTTGGAGATGCCCTTGGCCACCGTCATGAGGTCGGGGATGACGTTGAAGTATTCGGCGGCGAAGCCCGTGCCCAGCCGCCCGAAGCCGGTGATGACCTCGTCGAAGATCAGCAGGATGCCGTGCTTGTCGCAGATCTGGCGCAGGCGCTGCAGGTAGCCCTTGGGCGGCGGCAGGTAGCCGGTCGAGCCGGCGCAGGGCTCGACGATCACCGCGGCGATGGTCGAGGCATCGTGCAGGCCGACGATGCGCTCGAGCTCGTCGGCGAGCTCGATGCCGCCATGCTCGGGCAGGCCGCGCGAGAAGGAATTTTTGGCCGGCAGATGCGTGTGCGGCATGTGGTCGACGCCAGGCAGTAGCGCGCCCCATTGCTTGCGGTTGTTCACCATGCCGCCGACGGAGATGCCGCCGAA
>JADHLS010000261.1 GCA_016780605.1 Reyranella sp. | reverse complement strand
CCGCGACCGATTCGGCGGTGATGAAGGGGATGCCGTGGCGCTCGGCGATGGCGCTCGCCGTGACGGTGATGCCCGACTGGTAGGCGCCGATCAGCGCGGCCACCTTCTCCTCGGAGATCAGCCGCAGCGCCTGGTTCTGGCCGGCCGCCGGCGTGCCCTGGTTGTCGGCGAAGATCAGCTGGATCTTGGCGCCGCCCATGCCCGGCAGGCCACCGCCCTTGGCCAGCGGGATGATCTTGGCGAGCTCGGCGTTGCCGTTGTTGATGACGTCGGCACCGACCTCGATCGCCATCTTGGAATAGTTGCCGGCGCTCGCCGAGTTGCCGCTCAGCGGATAGATGACGCCGATCTTGACCGTCTGCTGGGCGGCAGCACCCGCGGCCAGGCCGAAAACGACCGAGGCGGCGCCCACCGCAAAAGCCCGACGTGATGCCATGTTCATCTTCCCGTCCCCATATTGGTGTTTTCCCCTGTGCCGAAAGAGTGGCACGGCGCCCGCCAATCAGCAAACCGATTGCGCCCGTGCAAGCGCGCGAGTCCATCAGCAAACGCGATAGCGCTCCACGGCGGCGCGGTCGAGCTCGACCCCGAGCCCCGGTCCCTCGGGCAACAGCACGTGGCCGGCCTCGAGCGTGAGCGGCTTCTTCAAGAGCTGCGTTCGCAGCGCATTGTCGCTCATGTCGTATTCCAGCATCAGCGGATAGGGCGGATGGTCGGTGTGCGGCGTGTTGGGCAGCGAGGCGATGAAGTGACAAGCCGTGGCGAGCCCGATGGCGCCTCCCCAGACATGCGGCGCCACCCGGAGATTGGCGGCGTGCGCCAGGGTGGCGATGCGCCTTGCCTCGGTGAGGCCGCCGGTGCCGGGAATCGACGGCTGAACGATATCGATGCAACGGCCGTCGATCAGGGCGCGGAAATCACGCACGGTGTGGTGTGCTTCTCCGGCGGCGAGCGGGATGGGCGAGCGCAGCCTGAGCTCGGCATAGCCACGCACGTCGCCCGGCGGCAGCGGCTCCTCGATCCAGTGCACGGCGAAGGGTTCTATGGCCCGCGCACATTCCAGCGCCAGGTCGGCAGTGTAGGCGCCGTTGATATCGACCATCAGGAGCTTGGTCTCGCCCAGCGCCTCGCGCGCGCGGCGCACACGGGCGACGTCGTCCTTGATGCCGCGGCCGATCTTGATCTTGGCCCCGGCATAGGGATGGGTCGCCGCCTCGGCCAGCATGTGGTCGAGCTGGCGGTCGGGATCGTTGGAGAAGAAGCCGGTCGAGGCATAGGCCGGGATGCGGGTCGTGCCGCAGCCGCCGATCAGGTCGCAGACCCTGACGCCGAAGCCGCGGGCGATGGCGTCCCACAGCGCCACGTTGATGGCGGCCAGGCAGGCGGTGAGCTGGTTGCCGACACCCAGGTGATACATGGCGTTGCGCACCCGCGCTTCGACATGGTCGAAGTCGAACACGCTGCGCCCCGCGAACATCGGCTCGACCATGCGGAAGTATTCGGCCGTCACCCGCGGATTGCCGAAGGCCTCGCCAACGCCGGTCACGCCGGCATCGGTCTCGACCTCGACCAGCCCGCCCTGCCGCTTGAAGCCGCCGCCGCGCGACATGCCGTAGGCCTTCTCCGGTGCGAAGGCGTATTCCAGGCCGATGAAGGTGAGGCGTCGGATGGTGTGCATGCCCGCATCTTGGGAAGCTGCTACTATCGCGTCAAAGGGGGCTGTCTATTTTCCGTTCGACGGGTTCTTGGCGGTCGTGCGCCTTGATGATCGGCCTTGGCCTGCTGGCCGGCTGCCGCAATGACGCGGCACCGCAGGCGCCGCTCACCCGGGTCAAGGCGGTGACGACCGAGATCGTCGACTACACGCCCTCCATCACCCTGACCGGCGTCATCGAGGCCAGGACCAAGACCGACCTCTCCTTCCGCATCAACGGCAAGATCAGCGAGCGCATCGCCAATGTCGGCGATCATGTCGTGAAGGGGCAGGTGCTGGCCAGGCTCGATCCAGACGAGCAGAACGAGGAGGTCGTCTCGGCCAAGGCAGGAGTCGCTTCGGCCGAGGCCCTGGTGCAGCAGACCTCGGCCGCCTTCACCCGCCAGAAGGACCTGCTGGCGCGCGGCAACACCACGCGGCGTGATTACGACCAGGCCGAGGCCGACCTGCGCTCGGCGCAGGCTCAGGCGAGCCAGGCGCAATCCGACCTCAAGCTCGCCGAAGACCAGCTGTCCTACACCGAGCTGCGCGCCGAGGCCGACGGCATCATCACCGCGCAGAACGCCGAGGTTGGCCAGGTCGTGGCGCAGGCCCAGACGATCTTCGTCCTGGCGCGCGACGGGGCGCGCGACGCCGTGTTCAACGTCCATGAATGGGCGATGAACAACGCGGTGACCGACAAGGACCTCGCGATCTCCCTGGTCTCGGATCCAGCGGTCCGGACCGTGGGCGACGTGCGCGAGATCGCACCGGCCTTCAACACCGAGACCGAGACGGTGCGCGTCAAGGTGGCGCTGCGCCAGACGCCCGACGCCATGTCGCTCGGCAGCCTGGTCAATGGCACCGCGCCGATGATGACGCACAAGGTCGTGCTGCTGCCCTGGGGCGCGCTGTTCGAGATCGCGGGCAAGCCGGCCGTCTGGGTGATCGATCCCGGCAGCACCACGGTGTCGCTGAAGCCGATCAGGCTCGACCGCTACACCAAGGACCGGCTTGTCGTCGGTGACGGGCTTGGTTCGGGCGAGACCGTGGTCAGCGCCGGCGTGCAGCTGCTGCGTCCCGGCCAGAAGGTCGAGATCGCAAAATGAGCGCGGCACGGGCCCTGCTGCTTGCCCTTGTGGTCCTGCTCACCGCCTGCCGCGAGGAATCGGCAACCGCACCAGCGCCGCCGGTACGACCGGTCCTGTCGGTCGTCGCCACCGTGCAGTCCGCCGAGCAGCTCGGGCCGTTCATCGGCCTGATCGAGCCGCGCTACAAGACCGATCTCGGCTTCCGCATCTTCGGCCGCATGGTGGCGCGCTTCGTCGATGTCGGCGCCGTCGTGAAGAAGGGCGGCGAGATCGCCGTACTCGATCCCGCCGTGCAGGCCCTGGCCGTGCGCAGCGCCGAGGCGTCGCTGGCCAACGCCGAGGCGCAGTTCGTCAATGCCCAGGCCGAGGAGGCGCGGCTGAAGGACCTGGTCCAGCGCAACATCATCCCGCAGGCCCAGTACGACCTCAGCCGCCGCAACTTCGAGACCTCGCAGGCCAACGTCACGCGCGCTCGCGCCTCCCTGCGCAAGGCCCAGGATGCGCTAGGTTATACCCGGCTCGATGCCGACTTCGATGGCGTCGTCACCGCCAAGTGGGCCGAGCCGGGACAGGTGCTGACGGCTGGCCAGAAGGTGATCACTCTGGCGCGGCCCGAAGTGCGCGAGGCGGTGATCGCCGTCCCCAACCGCATCGCCGAGCTGCTGTCGCATCCCAACGATTTCGCCATCACCGTCGATCTCGACCGGGTGGTGTCGATGAAGGCGGCCGGCATTCGCGCCATCGATCCCATCGCCGACCCCAATACCCGGACACGCAACGTCTACCTCACGCTCAACGACCCGCCGACGGCGTTCCGGCTGGGCGTCACCGTCTCGGTCGCTTTCACGCGCCCGGTGGCGCCGCATGTCTACCTGCCGGAGACGGCGATTCTGGAGAAGGACGGCAAGAGCTTCGTTTGGGTGGTCGAGCAGCCGAAGAGCACCGTGGCGCTGCGCGCCGTCACCCTGGGCGTGCGCGAGGACGACAAGGTCGCGGTCACTTCGGGCATCTCCGCCGCCGAGCGCATCGTGATCGCGGGCGTGCACAGCCTGGCCGAGGGCGAGCCCGTCAAGGTGCCGCAATGAATGGCTTCAACCTCTCCACCTGGGCGCTCGGCCACCGCTCCTTCGTCTGGTACCTGATGCTGCTGATCGTGGTGGCGGGTTGGCTGTCCTACACGCGGCTCGGCCGCGAGGAGGATCCGTCCTTCACCATCAAGGCGATGGTGGTGTCGGCGAGCTGGCCCGGCGCCACCGTCGTCGACATGACCAATCAGGTCACCGACCGCATCGAGCGCAAGCTGCAGGAGCTCGATACCCTCGACTTCACCAAGAGCTACACGATCTCGGGCCAGACCACGATCTTCGTCAACCTCAAGGACGACACGCCGGCGAGCCGGGTCAAGGACATCTGGGTCGACGTGCGCAACAAGGTGAACGACATCCGCGGCGACCTCCCCTCCTCGGTGCAGGGCGTCTACTTCAACGACCAGTTCGGCGACGTTTACGGCAACATCTTTGCCTTCACTGCCGACGGTCTCTCCTTTCGCGAGCTGCGCGACTACGCCGAACAAGCGCGCTCGCAGATCCTGAAGATCCCCGGCGCCGGCAAGGTCGAGCTTTTGGGCACCCAGGACGAGGTCATCTTCCTCAACTTCTCGACCCGGCATGTCGCCGGGCTCGGCCTCGACCAGCAGGCAGTGCTCAAAAGCCTCCAGGAGCAGAACGCAGTGGCGCCATCGGGCGTCATCCAAGCCGGCCCCGAGCAGGTGACCTTGCGCGTCAGCGGCCATTTCAAATCCGCCGCGAGCCTGGAGGCGGTGAACCTGCGCGTCGGCGACCGCTTCTTTCGCCTCAGCGACATCACCACCATCACGCGCGGCTACGTCGACCCGCCGCAGCCGATGTTTCGCTACAACGGCCAGCCGGCGATCGGCATCGCCATCGGCATGAAGGCCAACGGCAACATCCTGCAGTTTGGCGAGGACCTGCGCGCCCGCATGCGCGAGATCGTCGGAACGCTGCCGATCGGCGTCGGCGTCCACCTGGTGTCCAACCAGCCCGCCGTCGTCGAGGAGGCGGTGGGCGGCTTCACCCGGGCGCTGTTCGAGGCCGTCGTGATCGTGCTGGTCGTGAGCTTCCTCAGCCTCGGCCTGCGCGCGGGCCTCGTGGTAGCGGTCGCGATCCCGCTGGTGCTGGCCGCGACCTTCGTGTTCATGGAGTATTCCGGCATCACCCTGCAGCGCATCTCGCTCGGCGCGCTGATCATCGCGCTGGGTTTGCTGGTCGACGACGCCATGATCTCGGTCGAGATGATGGTGGCGCGCCGCGAGGCCGGCGACACGCTCGAGAAAGCCGCGACCTTCGCCTACAGCTCGACGGCTTTCCCCATGCTGACCGGCACGCTGGTCACGGTGGCGGGCTTCGTGCCGATCGGGCTGAACGGCAGCTCGGCCGGCGAATACACCTTCACCCTGTTTGCCGTGATCGCCGCGGCGCTCGCAATCTCCTGGGTGGTCGCCGTCCTGTTCACGCCGCTGCTCGGCGTCACCATACTGCCGCGCATCGCCAAGACCGAAGCGGAGAAGCCGTCGAAACTGAAGATGCGCTTCCGGCCGATGCTTCTGTGGGCGATGCGCCGCCGCTGGATCACCATCGGCGCCACGCTTGCCCTGTTCGCGCTGTCGCTCTTGGGCATGAGCTATGTGCAGAACCAGTTCTTCCCCGCCGCCGACCGGCCCGAACTGCTGGTCGACATGACCCTGGCGCAGAGCGCCTCCATCGCGGCCACCAAGGCGGAGATGGACCGCTTCGAAAAGGTGCTGCCGGGCGATCCCGACATCGTGCGCTGGAGCTCCTATGTTGGTCGCGGCGCCGTGCGCTTCTACCTGCCGCTCGACGAGCAGCTGAACAACGCCTTCTTCGGCCAGCTGGTGATCGTGACCAAGGACTTCGCGGCCCGCCAGCGTGTCGCCGCGCGCCTGAAGAAGGTGTTGCGCGAAGACTTCGTCGGCATCGACGGCTTCGTCCATCCGCTCGACCTCGGGCCGCCGGTCGGGCGGCCGGTCCAGTATCGCTTGAGCGGTCCCGACATCCAGACGGTGCGCGGGCTCGCCCTGCAGTTCGCCGACCTCATGGGCGCCAACCCCCATGTCGGCAACATCGTCTACGACTGGAACGAACCCGGCATGGTGCTGCGCGTGGAGGTCGACCAGAACCGGGCGCGCCAGTTCGGTGTCTCCTCGCAGGACATCGCCACCGTCCTGAACAACGTGGTCGGCGGCTCATCGGTGACCCAGGTCTACGACAGCATCTACATCGTCAACGTCGTCGCCCGCGCCGACAAGGCCGAGCGTCAGGCGGTCGAGACCTTCCAGGCGCTGAGCATCGCCGGGCGCGACGGCCAGCCGGTACCGCTGCCGGCTATCGCCACCATCGAGTTCCAGATCGAGCAGCCGATCGTGTGGCGCCGCGACCGCCAGCCCACCGTAACCCTGCAGGCCCCGGTGCTCGGCGACCTGCAGCCCGACACGGTGGTGCATCAACTGAAGCCCGCGGTCGCCAAGTTCGTCGCCGCCCTACCGCCGACCTACTCGGTCGAGATCGGCGGCACGGTCGAGGAAAGCGGCAAGGGCGAACGGCCGATCGCGGCCGTCGTGCCGCTGATGCTGTTCCTGATGGCGACCGTGCTGATGTTGCAGCTGCAGAGCTTCCAGACGCTCTTCCTGGTGGTGAGCGTGGCGCCGCTCGGCCTGATCGGCGTGGTGGGGGCCCTTCTCATAAGCGACCAGCCGCTGGGCTTCGTCGCCATCCTGGGCGTGCTGGCGCTGATCGGCATCATCATCCGCAACACCGTGATCCTGGTGACCCAGGTCGACGCCTTCCGCGACGACGGATTGGGTCCGTGGGACGCCGTGGTCGAGGCCACCATCCATCGCCTGCGCCCCATCCTGCTGACCGCGGCGGCCGCCAGCCTGGGCATGATCCCGATCGCTCGCGAGGTGTTCTGGGGACCGATGGCCTTCGCCATGATTGGCGGAATTGTCGTGGCCACCCTGCTGACACTGCTCTTCCTGCCGGCGCTGTACGTGGCATGGTATCGGCTGAAGGAACCAGTCGAACCGAAACCATGAGCTATGACGCGCCATTCGCCGGGCTGAAGGTCGTCGATCTCAGCCAGGGCATCGCCGGGCCCTATTGCGCCATGCTGCTGGCGCAGTACGGCGCCGAGGTGATCAAGGTCGAAGGCATCGGCGATGGCGACTGGGCGCGCACGCTGGGCACGCGCTACGGC
>JADHLS010000260.1 GCA_016780605.1 Reyranella sp. | reverse complement strand
GCGGGCCTGAGCGTCGAGCGGCTCGAGGCCCCAGTCGTCGAGAATCAGCAGCTGGACGCCGCCGAGGGCGCGGACGATGCGGGCATAGCGGCCATCGCCGCGCGCGAGCGCGAGCTCACCGAACAGCTTGGGGACGCACTGGTAGAGGACCGAGCGGTTGTCGCGGCAGGCCTTGTGGCCCAGCGCGCAGGCCAGCCAACTCTTGCCGACGCCGGTCGGGCCGCTGATGATCAGGCTGTCGTGGGCGTCGATCCAATCGCCGGCGACGAGTTTTTGGAAGAGCGCGCGATCGAGGCCGCGGGCGGCGCGATAATCGACATCCTCGACGAGGGCCTGCTGGCGCAGCCGGGCGTAGGGCAGCCTGGCCGTGAGCTTCTTGTCGTGCCGGTAGGCGACTTCACGGTCGATCAGGAGGGCGAGCCATTCAGGGTGGGCTAGCGCGGCGGCCTCGTCGGACGTCTCGGCCTCGGCGAGGGCCTTGGCCATGCCGTATAGCCCCACCTGTTGGAGCTGATCGAGAGTGGGATGGCTGAGCATGTGGTCTCCTCAGTGGTAATAGCGCGAGCCGCGGATGTTGGGATGGAGGATCGTCACGCCGTCCGCGGCGCGCTGCTGGGCGGCGTGGCGATCGAGATTGTTGTCGAGGATTGACTTGACCGATCCGTCGGTCCGGGCGCCGATATCGAGTGCCCGCGTCGCGGCGGCCTCGACGCGCTGCGCGCCGAACGCTTTGACCAGGCGGACGATACCGAGACAGGCGAGGAAGCCCTGTTCGGGGTGCGAGCGCTGGTCCAGGATCAGCTCGCACAGAGCGGAGCTGGCTGGGCCGATCGCGGCAGCATCACGCCGGATGCGGTCGATCGTCCAGTCGGCGTAACGGCGATGGCTGGAGGGCATCTGCTCATGCACGGTGGTGTGCTTGCCATTGCCGGTGGAGCGCAGATGGGCGGCGATCCGCTGCCCTTGGCGAACACCTCGATGGTTCGCCCGGTCACCCGCACTTCAACGGCTTGGCGGGCGAAGCGATACGGCACGCTGTAATAATGGCGGTCGATATCGAGGTGATAGTCGATGCCGACGCGACGGATGCGCCGCTCGGCGAACACGTAGGCCTCGACCGGCAAGGGCTTGAGCCCCGGGCGATCGAGTTCTTCGAGGAGTTGGCGCCGTGTCACGCCGAGCCGACGGATCGGCCGTTGATCGTTGAGACGGACCAGCAGCGCGCCGATCGCCTGGTTCAGCGCCGCCAGGCTATCGAAACGCTGGTTGCGCAGCCGTCCCAGGATCCAGCGCTCCATGACGAGCACGGCGGCTTCGACCTTGGCCTTGTCGCGCGGCTTGCGGGGCCGCGCCGGCAGGATGGCGGTATCGTAGTGTGCCGCCATCTCGGCATAGGTTCGATTGACTGTGAGCTCGTAGAGGCAGGCCTTGATCACGGCGGTCTTGGTGTTGTCGGGCACGATCAGCCTCGGCACCCCGCCGATCGCCGCCAGGGCTCGAGTATGGGCGCCGATCCAGTCCGCCAGCCCCTGCGTCCAGGTCGCCTCGGCATAGATGAAGTTGGAGGCGCCCAGGACGGCGACGAAGATCCACGCGTCGCGGATCTCGCCGGTCAACCGGTCGATCACCATCGGCTCGGTGTCGCCGGCGTAATCGACGAACAGCTTGTCGCCGCCAGCGTGGCTCTGGCGCATGGTGACCGACAGCGTGCCTTCCCAGGCGCGGTAGAGTTCGCAGAACCGGGAATAGCGATAGCCGTCGGGATGCCGCTCGATGTACTCATCCCACAGGATCGACAGCGTGACGTGCTTGCGTCGCAGATCGCGGTGGATGTCACCCAGTCGGGCTCGGCGTGGCGGTGGTGGCCCTGCTTGGTGCCGGCGTTCTTGTATAGCTTCGCTTCCAGCTCGCTGTCGGTGACGCTGTCTGGCAGCGGCCAGTCCAGCCCGCTAGCCTTGAAGCGTGCCACCGTCTCGCGCACCGTCGACGCCGCCAGCCCAGTGCGCCGCGCGATCTCGTGCTTGGATATCCCGGCGAACCCCAGACGTAAAACCTCGCGCACGCGGCGCATGGCAACTCTCCCTGCTGGCATCGATCCACTCCTCAGCCAAAGCCAAAGAAGCGGACCTTACGCAAAGCGAGCGGAGGCTCCCGTCATCCCTCACCCCGGGCGCCATCATCCCGGAATGGTGGGCGAGGATTAATCGGAACCCTGGGCGGTCATTAATCGGAACAGGGGGGCGCCATCATCCCGGAATACCGGGCGGCTTCCTCCGGAATCAGCACTCTGCCACCAGACCGACGACTGGAACGATATTCGGGGTGTCGGATGGTACAAGCACCACTGACCGCGATCGCGCCCCGCTTGAGCTGGATCAAGGCGGAGGAAGTCCCGTCTTGAGAGAGTTACTTCCACGGAGCGACCCCAAGCCGATGGAGAGCCCATGCCCAAGACAGCCCTGCTGGGCCTCACGGCCACCAGCCTGATCGCCCTCGCTGCCGGCGGTGTACTGGCTGACACGAAGCCTGCCGCTGTGTCCCCCAATCACGCCAATCCCACGGCGACGATACAGCTGGCACAGCACGGGACGGCGGCCCCCTCGCAATCCTCTGGCGGCATGGGCCAAGGCGGCCCGGGTCAGGGCGGTATGGGCCAGGGCGGCATGGGTATGGGCCGCGGTGGAATGATGGGCATGGACGACAAGGCCATGGACGGTAGCGGCCAGGGCGGCATGGGCATGGGTGGCGGCGGCATGATGGGCATGGACAAGATGATGGGCGCCATGGGCATGGCGCCTGGCGCCGGAACCACAATGGCGATGCCGTCGGCGCTGCCGGGCTTCCTCGGCGCTTCCCATCTCTATCATGTCGGGAGCACGGGCTTCTTCCTCGATTATGCCGACAAGCTTGGCCTCAGCGTTGAGCAAAGATCTAGCCTGAACGCCATCAAGCAGCGCGCCCTGAGCGCGCAAGCAACGACACAGCGCAAGATAGCCGAGGCTGAAGAGACGCTTTGGACGCTGACCGCGGCGGAGCAGCCCGATGCGGCCGCCATCGAGAGCAAGGTGCGTGAGATCGAAAAGCTGAGGTCGGACCAGCGACTGACGTTCATCCGTGCGGTCGGCGACGCCGGGAAACTCCTGACGGCAGATCAGCAAAAGATGGTGCACGGCCTGATGCCGATGCCAGCAGACGCCCCAATGACGAGACCAATGAAATAGATTTCGCTTGAGGGACGACTGCCGCGGCCTCGAGTTCGAGGCGATACAGGCGGCGCCAGGCGGACAGTCGCATCCGTTGATTGCTCATCCGGATCCGGGTGGCTGCAAACTCATCCGGATGGCTGCAAAGGGCTCACATTTTCGCAACTAGCCGCGGGCGAGAAGCCCCAATTCGGAAGCGACGACCTTGGCCGGTCGCTTCCAAAAAATGTGCATTTGTCCGGGCGAGTATGCGAACTGGTCAGTAGTTTACGTCTTGCTGGCCGGGGGGTGCTTCTCGCCATGCGGACCGATCGTGCACTTCGACCCGGTCGCTGTCGCGTCGTCGATGATGCCGTTTCGATCAACGGTGAAGTTGATCATGCAGTTCCTCGCCTGGAAAAAGACTTGCGACTTCGGTCCCGTCACCGCCTGGTTGGTGATCATGTAGCCGATTGCCCTGCCGCCATCGGCTGTAGGGTAGTCGTGATGCGGTTTGCCCCAGGATTGGATGAGATGAGCCGAACTGTGTCCCACCCAGTCGTGGACGTTGAGATCCTTGACGGTTCCCGTCGACATCGGCCCGCACGCCGCAAGCGCCACGGTGGCGAGCGTGATGATCAAGAAATTACGAACCTTCATGAACTCGTTCTCCCCCTGTGTTTGGAGATCGGTTGGTCAGAGAGCGTGACGACCAACAAAGCATACGCCGCCCAGGCACTCGATGGTTTGAAATGG
The DNA here is from genome assembly GCA_016780605.1 of Reyranella sp. GTDB lineage: Bacteria > Pseudomonadota > Alphaproteobacteria > Reyranellales > Reyranellaceae > Reyranella. Next base: position 3,158 of record JADHLS010000260.1, on the reverse strand, counting down.
ATCAATTTTGTGGCCACAATCATCGGCAAGGGAACTCGGACCCGTGTCATCCAAGGCCCACCAATGCAACACTGCCGAGCAGGAAGCAAAGAACGTGCCGATGTCTTGTGGCCATCATCAGTTCCTGATCTCTTTCGCCGAGACGTTGAGGCCGATTTACCACCCATAGTAGCCGGCGATGGCCGTAGGGCTTCTAGGTGGGAGTGCGCCGCACGACGTAGGAAAAACATAGGAAACTCATGGGACCAGCGACCAGCGGCGACTTCAAACTTCATGAAGCATTGGGTTTAGGCTTCCTGCATGTGCTCGTTAAGCGTCGCAGGGAAGATGGCCTCGTTGCGTGAGGGAGCAGGCACTTGCCCGATGAACTGGTGAGAGATTCTGGTCCGGTCGCAGGGATCAAACCTGGTTTCTAAGGGAAGAGCGACTGGCGGGGCATCCAGCGCTTCGGAGCGGCCTATCGAGGTTTTCCCTCGAGACGGTAGTGCATTCCATCGCCGAACAGCGGCAGGTCTTCAAGGGGGCCGGTCGCGCTTCCTTCGGAGGGCCCAAGTTGTGCATCCCTCGCATCTAGAACAATTCCGATAATCAGCTTACTTTCGGCCATCTACTGGATGCTTTCGAGAGCGCTTTGCGAAGCTCTCGACGGACGTTCACTGGTTCGATACCCGTTGGCCGTAGCTGTTGTCGCTCCCCGCCGGAAAACCAATGTTTCGAATACTAGTCGTTTCCGGGCTTCTCGGTGGACTCGTCGCTGTCGCCGGGTGCCAGTCATACGGACAACGTTCTCGTAGCGATGCGGAGGTCTGTCAGAGTCGTGGATATGAGGAGGGCAGCTCCGATTATCGCGCCTGCATGAGAAGAAGAGCACCTACACCCATACGCAAGATTTAGAAGCGGCCCGATGAAAGCACAATGAGGCCACTGACCAACTTGGACTCGTGCTTGATTGGAGATTACCAGGCCGCCTTCAGCCGCATCGTGGACCTAGTCTAGGCGTACGGTACCTTCCATGCAGCGCGCTGGACCGGCGCCGCGACGCCATCGGCAGGTTAGGGCGGGCGTCGCGACTTTGGAAAAGATCTCTCATCGTCTCACTGGACCGGCATCAGATGGCCCGGACGTGAGATCCCGCGATCAGAATCTCGCTCCTGGAACGCAGGCAATCTGACTATGTTTATGCGCGGCGGGACAACCTTATCCCGGCATACCTGACTGCGTAGCCCTCAACTGATCATGGGACAAACGAAAGTAGCTGACGAGCTCTTTCCCGGATTCGTCGCAGGGCTGAGCGGAAGGCCCTTGGCGTCGAACACTTCCAGCAGCCCACGAAACGTCGAAGCCGTGCCTTGTTCCTCGACCAGCAGCGCCGAGTACAGCGTGCTCGTGGCGTCGTCCATTGTCACCACCAGGTCGAGGGCTGGCCGACCAGCAAGCCAAGCCGCCCGCGAGCCGTCCTGGTGCAGCATCATGCCTTCGCACGGCTTGCGCTCGCGCTTGAGCCGATGCGGCGTGCCGCGCCGGCGCAGCCGCGGCACCAGGTCGGCCGCCTGCAGCTTCGTCTTGACCCAGCTGTAGCTCCAGGGCCTGCCGTGCGAGAGCTGCAGATGCTCGTGGAAGTGCGCCACGTTCCACCCCGCATTGTGGCTCTCGTACTGGTCCAGCATCCACATCACCTCGTCGACGGCGATCCGTCGCGTCGAGGCCTTGCCCAGCCGGCGGTCGATCAGGCCGTCCAGCCCGTCTTCCTCGTATCGTCGCCGGTAGCGGCGGAACTGCCGCTCCGAATAGCCCAGAAACTCTCCCGCCTCGGCACCCGACAGCTCGCCGTGATGCCAGCGCTTCAATATCTCCTCGAACTTCTCCATCCGCCGGTCCTGCAGCAACGTCGTCCGGTTCATCGATCAGCTCCCCCTGGAGCCGTTCTAAAACCGGACAACCCACGTGCTACGAAACCGGACAACTCATGTGCTTACGACAGCCATCGAACCAGCTCTCTTGCCGTTCGTTGCGGAATGCTCTGACATGGTGCCGGCGCGAGTAGCCCAACGTGGCGACGAACAGGTAGGCGCGAACTTTGCTGCCGCCGATCTCGACCAGCCGCTCGCCAAAATCGATCTGCAGCTGTTTGCCGGGCGGTGTCTCGAACCGCACCGTCGCGCGCGCCTCGGCCGCAAGCTCCTGGCGACAGCGCTGTACGGCCCGCTCGACCGTGCGCAGGCTGACGATGATGCCTTTCTCGGCTGCCAGCTCCTGGCGGATCACGTCGGCATTGCCGTGGTGCTGCCGCAGGCGCTCCTTGAGCCAGGTCTCCTGGCCATCGAGCGCCTTTTTGCGCTGCGGCTGCCGATAAGGCGTCCAGCCGCCGGCCGCCACGTAGTCCTTCACCGTGTTGCGGCTAATCCCGAGCTCCCGGGCAATCCGCTTGCTACCCCACCCCAGCTCGTTGAGCCGAAGTATCGCCGAAACCTCGTCCGGCTCCAGCATGGCCTCCCTCCGCGGATCTTTGAACCGCAGAGGACCTGAACTGAGTCGCTGCATAAAAACCCCCGTTCTGACCGTGTCGCGAGGGGGTCAATTCCTCGTGTCGTCAGGGGGCAATTTTCCACGTCGCCCGACACTTTATACTGGCGCTTGCGAGTCTGGTGGCATGCGGCCCGATGTCATCGGGCACAGTAAAGGATCTCAATGTTCGTGACTGGGTTGGGCACAGCTCACGTCATCTCATTCAGTCTGGGGGAAAACCGCATCATGATTACCCGACGGCCGACGGCGGCAGGGTAATTGGCTACATGTTTACCAATCAAGCGGTGACCGGACCGAAGTCGCAAGTCATCTTCCGGGCAACCAATTGCATGATCAACTTCACCGTCGATCCCAACGGCATTATCGACGATGCGACCGTGACCGGCACGAAGTGCAGAATCGGGCCGCATGCCGGCATGCATCCTCCCGCAAAGAAGACCTAAGATGGAGAGGCTACCCGGCCGAGTTTAGGGTGCCGCCAGCACCGCCGATCAGGCAGCGGTGAGATTGGGTCTATCAGGTTGAATTGGTTGGGCGTCGCCCTTGTGGCCGACCGCGTTCTGATTCGATTGCGAGCCCGGTCGGCGAGATGCCCCGCTGGCAAAAATATTCGCAGTCTCGGCCTTCCAGCT
>JADHLS010000259.1 GCA_016780605.1 Reyranella sp. | reverse complement strand
ATTGTGTCCGGACACGCTGCAAATCGACCGAAACGGCCATTCTTGAAAGCGGACAAAAATCTCTGGAACGACGCTGGCCGACTGGCCCAAGCTAGGGCTGTTGCGCTGGTCATCAATCCAGGTCGCGAAGCAAATCGGGCTGGTCGTTCAAGGCGAGTTGCCGTTCCGAGCCGACTCCCGTGATCGACTGCAGAATGCGCTACAGGGCGAGGGCGAGTGTTGATGACAAGGGGCGAAACGAGCGTAAAGATCACTCCGTCCATGGCCAGGCTGCTACCAGTTGCATTCATCGCTCTGCTGGTTGCGTGCCTGACGGTCCCGCTACTGCAGACGCTTTTCCCAGTCTTCGACAAGATCGTGGAGCCGGTCGATGAGCACCGCACCCCCCATCCCTTCCCTTCGCTACGACTGCTGACGCGCGCCCATGGCGATTTTGCCGAGGGCCTCAACAAGTGGTTCGACGACCGGGCGGCCTTTCGCGACCTCTTCATCCGCACAAAGAACCAGATCGACTATTCGGTCTTCTCGACATCGCGCCGGGTCATTGTCGGCTCTGACGGTTGGCTGTTCGAGCGTGATCCGGGCTTACCCCTCGAGCGCCTCGATGCCGCCGGCTTCGAGGCACTGACGGCAAGCTTCGGCGATCTTGCCCGTCGTCTGCAGGAGAAGGGCCTGAGGCTCGTCGTCGTCGGTTATCCCGACAAGTCGATGGTCTACCCTGAACACCTGCCAGTCGATGGCCGGCTGCTCCTCCCGGGCGGTAACCATGCCAAATTGCGCCGCTTCCTTTCGCATTCCGATGCGCTCACGTTCATCGATGTCGAGGACATCCTGCGGCGGGAGAAACTGGCCAACTCCGAAAATCTCTATTTCAAGACCGATCTACATGCGACGGCGTTCGCTCAAGTCGCCGTTGCCAGAGAAATTGTCGCGCGAATTGCGCAGATCGAGAACCGTGGCGATGTGGCTTGGAATGAGACTTTCGGACGAATCCACGGCGTTTGGGTTGCGGGAAACGAGGCGCGTTTCCTGGCGCCGCTGGTCCCGGTGGGCGAACAGGCCACCAGTCAGGGAGGCGCCTATGTGCTGGGCGACCAAGACCCCACGGCCCATTGGACCGTGCCCGACATCCGCGAATTCGATCGCGCCGAAGAAGGCATCGCGCCGCTGTTCGCGTGGGAATACCAGTCCACCGACGACTTTTGCCCTAGGCGCCTGCCAGGAACCGTGCTGTTGGGCATTTCGTTCGTCGATCTTTACCCCGCAGTAGGGCTTCATCGGTATTTCTGCTCGTTCCGGCGCTTCCATATCCAAAACAGCCGGATCGCATTCGACCGTCTCGCGCTGCTTCTCGACAACGTCCCCCCTGGCACCAAGTACTTCATCTACCAGTACTACGCGCCGCTGCTTCACCTCGCGCCATTCGTGGGATTCACCGCCCGACGCGCCCCATAGCGCGACGGCAGGTCGGGGATGGTCTTCAGCTCGCAGTTGTTCCTGTACGGCTTCCTGCCGGTTTTTTTCGCGCTGTATTTCCTGATCGACGACCGACGCAAGAACTGGCTGATCCTGGCGGCAAGCCTGATCTTCTATGCCGTCGGCGCTGGCAGCACGGTCATCGTGCTGCTCGCCTCCATATGGCTGAACCAGTTCCTGGCAGTTCGAATCGCGCCGGCAAGCCAACCTTGGCGCGTGCGGCTGCTGGCGTTGGGCATCACGGTCAATCTGCTGGGTCTCGGCTACTACAAGTATGTCAGCTTCCTCTGGCAGCTGCTCGGTGACAGCTTCGTTTCCTTCGCCCTGCCGCCTCTTCCCCCCGCCCCGGAGATCCCGCTGCCGGTCGGCATCTCCTTCTTCACCTTCCAGGCGATCTCGTATCTCATCGACGTCTACCGGCGGGAGATCCCGCCGGCGTCGGGCTACGGCGAGTTCGCTGTATACCATTCGCTTTTTCCCCAGCTGGTCGCAGGCCCCATCGTCCGTTACAGCGAGATCAGGTTGGAGATGGACGCCCGCAAGGTCGACCGGGCGGCCCTGAGCGAAGGCGGCTATCGCTTTTGTCTAGGACTCGGCAAGAAGATGGTGGTTGCCGACAATCTCGGCATCGTCGTCGACTCGATCTTCGCACTGCCGCCGAGCGAGCTCGCCTGGGAGCACGCCTGGGTTGGCATCCTGTGCTACTCGCTGCAGATCTACTTCGACTTCTCCGGCTACTCCGACATGGCGATCGGGCTGGGGCGCGTGATGGGCTTCCACTTCCCGGAGAACTTCGATCAGCCTTACCGTTCGGCCACCATCACGGAGTTCTGGCGGCGCTGGCATATGACCCTGTCACGCTGGTTTCGCGACTACCTCTACATTCCGCTCGGCGGCAATCGCCACGGAACGCTGCGCACCTTTATCAATCTGTGGATCGTGTTCTTCCTGTGCGGGCTGTGGCACGGTGCGGGCCTCACCTTCATTGTCTGGGGCCTGTATCACGGCTCCCTGCTTGTTGCCGAGCGATATGCGCATCGGCGCTGGCGGCCAGCCGGCCTGCCGGCAATCGGCGCGACGTTCGTCCTGGTGAGCATCGGCTGGGTGTTCTTCCGCGCGCCGACCTTGGCGGTCGCCTGGGACTATCTCGCAGCAATGTTCCTCGTTGGACCAGCGATCAGCGACTACCGGCCATTGGCTGCCTATCTGCATCGCGACACGCTTGCCTATCTCGCGCTCGGGGTGTTCTTCGCATTCACGCCGCTGGAGCGGTTTTATAAGCTGCGTTTTGATCGGTCCGCGACGCTGACAGCCCAGATCGGCTTGGCGACCCTCTGCCTTATCTATTCCATGCTGCTGCTGGCCGCCAACAGCTTCAACCCGTTCATCTATTTTCGCTTCTGATCCGGCGCTTCGCGCTGCCCATTGGCCGTCGGCTTAGTGCGCTCGAATGGCCGGCAATGCTCCCTCAGGCGAGCAGCATCCCCATCCCGGGCGAGACTGGCGCGCGTGACCGTTCCGTCCCTGAAGCGCAAGCATCTGGACGCCGTCGCGGCCATCGCCAACGACTGGGCGGGCCTATCTCGACAAGGTGATGTGGGGCATTCAAGATGGCATTTGCTTTGGCATTTCTGAACGCACTGTTCGAGGCGGCAGAGGATGCGGGCCTGTCGGTTACTAGGGCGTCCATCCCAACCGCCTTGGTGGTGGCGGGCGTGCAGGTGCCCTTTTCACTAATCGAGAATAAGCGCAGCCTTACGTTGGTCCTGGGGGACAATGTTGGGGATGCGCAAAGGCTCTGGGCGGACACGACGGCAGCAGCGCTTGAGGACCAGGTCACCGACATCCTTGCCGCGGCCAGATGGCATGCTCAAGCCATCGAGACGCGGGACCGCGCGATTGCTGACCGTGTTACTAGCCGTCTAGCCGAAGAGGTCGAGCGCTTAGCCGCCAAACTTAAGAAAGGACTATCGGAGTTTCAAGGGTGAAGCGCGGCCGCTGACCCGCTTCCCAATATGGAGGATCGCCATCGAGCTATGGAGTCGGTCAGACCTCGATGTACCGCAAGTTTTTGATTGTCGGCATCGCGTGAGATAACCTGCCCATCACGACAACGTTCTGATGACCCTGGCGGAACACTTCCGGGAGCAGTTTGGTAGAGTTGGCGATGGCGCGAGCGAAGAAAATCAGATGGGGAGCGATGGGAGCGGCATTCCTGATCGCCGTTGCTGGCCTTGGCCTGTGGATCATGGCCAGTCCGCAGACGAGCAGCGCGCAGGAAACCGGCAAACCCGGCCAGGCACCGTTGATCGCCCGAGGCTACACGGACTCTCCGGAAGGCACGGCGGTGGTCGCCGGCGAACCCACCGGCGGGACGGTGCTGGTCGAACTCAGGGTAAAGGAAGGCCAGAAGGTCAAGAAGGACGAGGTCGTGGCCGTCCTGTCCAATTTTGTGAAGGCGGACCTGGCGCTCCGCATGGCCGAAGCCGACCTGGCCAAGCTGCAGCAGACCTATAACTTGGTGCTCCAGGGCACCCGGCGGGACGAGATCGCCCTGCAGGAGGCGTCGCTGCAATCGTCGATCGTGCAGAACAAGCTCGATGCCCTGCAGCGCGTCCGCGCTACCAAGCCGCCCGACGTGAAGGAGATCGAGGCTTCGATCGCCGATCAGGCGCTTGAGCGGCAGAAGGCCCGTTTGGCGCTTCTGAAGACGACGCTGGAGAACGACCTGGCGCAGCATCAGATCGACGTCGCCAACGTTCAGGCTCGCATCGACAGCGCCAAGCGCACCAAGGAAGATGCCTTGGTGCGCTCGCCGCTGGACGGTGTGGTCGTGCAAATCTTTGTGCGGCGAGGCGAGCGCATGCTGCAGGAGGGCATCCTCAAGATCGTCGACATGAACCAGCTGCGGGTGCTGGCCGACGTGGATGAGCTGCAAGTCAGCCGCATCAAGCCCGGCAGCAAGGTCGAGATGACTTTCCGCGGCAACAATGACGTCTACAAGGGCACGGTCGAGCGCGTCGCACCTACCGTGAAGCGCATGCAGCGCACCGAGACGAACGGCGGTTCGTCGACCGACGCACGCGCGGTACAGGTCGAGATCAAGTTCGACGACAAGGCCAGCATGCCTGCGGTGCTCGGGCGCGAGGCGCGCGTCACCTTCCTCTAATGGCCTGATCCTGCCTGACGTACCGGCGCTGCGTCTTCGGCTGCAGCGGCTGAGGAACACTCCAGTAGCATTGAGAGGTTCGGCCGGGTATCGCATGCACTGCTGCGCGCTCGCATGTCGCGCCGATGCCGCCATTGCAGGCTGCAGACTTAAACGGTCGCATGGCGTTACCTCACGCCATGACTGGCGCTTGGCCTCACAAGGCCTACACCTTCCGCGCCCTGCAAAAGACATTCGGTCCGATGTGGGTACGCTGCGACGCCTGCCGACGCTACGCGACTTTACGACTTACCGGTCTGCTCGACTCCGACTATCGGACGAAGCGATTTAGCTGCGCTCGCTGTGGGTCGGAGGCCTGGGTATGCGTAGTCGAGGGGCGAGCGGAAACGGAGGAGCGTAGCGTCAACCGCCTCCGTTTCCTTTCGTCGCCGGGCGACGGCAAAACGCATCTGCAGCGTTTCCACCGCCGCTGGAGAATGTTACACTCTCTGTGTGGATAGTTTGACCTCGTTGGCGCAGCGCAAGCGCGACCTTGCGGCCGAGTTCCGTCGGACGGCGACCGTCATCTCGTTCGTGCTGGACCGCAAGGCCTGCCTGGAGCGTGCCGAGCAACTGGAAAGGGAAGCGGCCGAGCTGGAGCGCAAGGCGCCGGGGCTGAAGCCGCATGGGCGGCCCGACGCGGGCTGAGCGCGGGGACCGTCGATGCACAAGGACACGCAAGCGGGCCAATGCCTGGTCGCGCGCCTTCGCGCCATCGTCGGCCGGGCGCACGTGCTGACCAGCGCCTCGAGCACGCGCCGCTATCGCACCGGCATCCGCTTCGGCAGCGGGCCTGCCCTGGCGGTAGTGCGGCCCGGCAGCCTGGTCGAGCAATGGCGCGTGCTGCAGGCCTGCATGGCCGCGAACGCCATCGTCATCGTCCAGGCGGCCAACACCGGCCTGACCGGCGGCTCGACGCCGGACGGCGACGACTATGACCGCGAGATCGTGATCGTCAGCACGCTGCGCATCGCCCGGGTCCACCTGATCGACGGCGGACGCCAGGCGGTGTGCCTGCCGGGCGCGACGCTGTTCCAGCTGGAGAAGATGCTGCGCCCGATCGGCCGCGAGCCGCACTGCCTGATCGGCTCCTCGTGCATCGGCGCCTCGGTGTTCGGCGGCGTGTGCAACAATTCCGGCGGCTCGCTGATCCATCGCGGGCCGGTGTTCACCCAGTTGACGCTGTTCGCCCGCGTCGATCAGGCCGGCCGGCTCGAGCTGGTCAATCATCTCGGCATCGAGCTCGGCTCCGATCCCGAAACCATCCTCGAGCGGGTCGAGCGCGGCGGGTTCGCGGCCGAGGAGATCGCCCATCCGGCGGACCGCGTCGCTTCCGACCAGGGCTACGAGGCGCATGTCCGCGCCGTCGACGAGCCGACGCCGGCGCGCTTCAACGCCGACCCCCACCGGCTGTTCGAATGCGCGGGCAGCGCCGGCAAGGTCATGATCTTCGCGGTGCGTCTCGACACGTTCGAGCGCGACGCGCGCACGGCGGTGTTCTACATCGGCTCGAACGACACGCAAGAGCTGGAGGAGGTGCGGCGTCACATGCTCGGCAGCTTCCGGTCGCTGCCGGTGTCGGGCGAATACATCCATCGCAACGCCTATCGCATCGCCGAGACCTACGGCAAGGACACCTTCCTCGCGATCCGCCACCTCGGCACCGACCGGCTGCCGGCCCTGTTCGCCCTGAAGGGCCGGTTCGACGCGCTGGCGGCGCGGCTGCCCTTCCTGCCGCACGACCTCAGCGATCGCGTGATGCAGGCGGTGGCGTCGCTGTTTCCGCCCCACCTGCCGAAGCGCATGACCGACTACCACCGACGCTTCGAGCATCACCTGATCGTCAAGATGGCGGGCGACGGCATCGAGGAGGCGCGAAGCTGGCTGTCCCAGGCCTTCCCCACGGCCAGCGGCGCGTTCTTCGAATGCTCCGCCGACGAGGGCGAGAAGGCGATGCTGCATCGCTTCGCCGTGGCGGGCGGCGCCAATCGCTACCGCGCCATCCATCGCAAGGAGGTGCAGGACATCCTGGCGCTCGACATCGCGCTCAGGCGAAACGACCGCGACTGGTTCGAATCGCTGCCGCCGGAGATCGACCGGACGCTCGAGCAGAAGATCTACTACGGGCACTTCTTCTGCCACGTGCTCCACCAGGAATACATCGTGCGCAAGGGGCACGACCCGGTGGCGATCGAGCATGCCATGTGGAAGCTGCTCGACGGGCGCGGCGCGGAATATCCGGCGGAGCACGATGTCGGCCATCTCTACAACGCCAAGCCGGCGCTGGTCGCCCACTTCCGCAGCCTCGATCCCTGCAACTGCTTCAATCCCGGCGTCGGGCGCACGTCGAAGCTCGCGCACTGGAAATGACGGCAGCCGGCGACCAGTGATCCGACCGTGCCGGGCCGGCGTATGCCCGGCCATGCACCCGCTCCGTTTCCTCTTGTCGGCCGCTGCCG
>JADHLS010000258.1 GCA_016780605.1 Reyranella sp. | reverse complement strand
AGGCGGCGAGCAAGCGTCGAGTAGTCGATGTGGTACTTCATCAACTTGTCGAAGAAATAGGCCTCGCAGATGAACAGGTCAGCGTCGCGCCCGGCCGGGATCAGCTCGTCGACCCATTCGGTGTCGCCCGAATAGGTCAGCACCTTGCCCTCGGTCTCGATGCGCAGGGCATAGGAGGGAGCGCCGCTAAAATGCTTCATCAGGTAGGGCGTGACGGCAAGCCCGCCGAGCTCGACCCGCTCATGCAGCGCGAGCTCGAGGATCTCCACGGTGAACTTGCGCTCGCCCTTGGTCGAACCGGCGAACATCGCCTCCATGATGATGGCCAACCGATCGCGGAACCCTGGCGGCCCGGCCAGCGTCAGCGGCGCCGTGCGCCGGCTGACCAGTTGGGCATCGAGCAGCAAGAACGGCAGACCGGCGAAGTGATCGCCGTGCAGATGGCTTACGAGCACGGTCGAGATGGCGTTTGGATCGACCTGCCATTTGCGGATCGCCACCATCGAGGACGCGCCGCAATCGATCAGCACGTTGCCGTGCGCTTTGCGCCACAGATGGAAACAGGTGTTGAACCGCCCGCCGCTGCCGAAGGCATCGCCGGATCCGAGGAACTGTAGCTGCATGGGGTAGGACTACTACTTATGGTTGTTGCCAAATGCCGCACGATATGAGCGAATCCATATCTGCGAATGCAACCGAAGTTGGATTGGGGGGATCTATGGCGGGCATCGCTTCCGAGGTGGGCAAGCTCCTGAGCGTGACGGGCGTCTGGCTGATCGCCCTTCTCGTTCCGATCGGCCGGAGCGCTCAACAATGGGTAAACCGGCGTCGGGATTTCGACGTCGTCGGGTCGGCCCTCGTCCCATCGATCCTGTTCCTCGTGCTGTTCGTGATGGTACTGGGCGGCATTCTAGCGCCCCGCGGCGGCGGGCTCGAAGCCCTATGGATATGGGCCGGCTTTCAGTCGGGCACGGTTTTCTCCGCCGCCGTGGTGATTGCCATCGTCGCCATTGCAGGCGGCGCGGGGAGCCTTTTGTTTGGAGGCCATCGGGTATTGCTGGCGATCTGGAAGGTCATTCCCCTTCCACGGGAGCCAAATCAGGAGCTACCGACCGTCGATCGCGCCGGCGTCGTCCGGGCGTTCGAGGCGCTTCGCTACCAGATGAAGTGGGCGAAGCCGGTGGTACCGGGAAAGCAGCCGGGACCGATCCACCAGTTCCTCCTGCAGAGCCTGGGCCGCCCGATCGTGCCGGAGAGCTTCGAGGGGGATCCGCAGAAGCTGGACGCGGTGACGACCTTGAGTAGCAACCTTGCCGTGTTCGTCGAAGGGTGCCGCACGGAAGCCGACCATATCATCGAAGTCGCCAACGAGCTTGCCGAGGGGGACTACCCGCCCGTCGTCGCCGGCGATGACGGGGCAGCGGATGAGGGGGAAAGCGGCAAGGCATCGTCAAAGGATCACGACAAGGAGCACAAGAAGACCGCGGCAACGCCCGACGCCAAGGCCATGCAGCGCGTCGTGGAGGATCTGCTTGATGGTCTCAGCCCGCGCTTCGTCGGCAAGCATCAGGCGCTAGTCGACAATGTCGAGGACTTCCAGAAGGCGGTGTGCCGTGCGTTGGCGGTCATCGGGGAACAGATCCGCAACGGTGCGATTTCGTTTAAGTCCTTGCCCGCGGTGGGTGCCCTTGTCGACGAGCTCGATGTGGTTTCCCGCGATCTTGCATGGCGTCTTGGCCAGACTTTCGGCGTCGACGATGCCCATCGTGTCCATGCCAACTCACTGGCCTTCAATCTTGATTCCACCACACTCGGCCGCTGGCGCTATTGGCGGCCGCTCGAGCGATACGACTGGGCGAACGGCAAGGAGTTCGGATCGTCCGAGTTGATCAACCAGGCCAGCCGGGATGCGAAAGCTCTGAAGAAGCTTCGCGAGGCCGTTAAGGAAGTACCGGAAGCGAGAGACCCGCTTCTGCGTACCCGGCAATGGCCGTCGGTCGGTCAAGCCGAGAAGGCCAAGGAGCGCGCCAAGGCCGCCCTCAAGGAGCGTCTCGATCGTCTGCAGAAAGACGCCGACGAGCTGGAGCTCCTGCGTGCGGCGCGCTCCAAGATCGTGACCTATACGACGTTGGCTTCCGTCATCATCGTCATCGGCCTGCTTGCGGCAACGCTTGCCCTTGGCGTCATGCGGACTTCCGAAGCCGACTGGGCGATCATCTCGGTAATTGTGGCTTGGGGCGGGCTGGTGCTTGCGATGTACGTTGCCGTGACGGTGTTCATCTACCCCGTCGCCAATCATGCCTTCCTTCTCTGCATAAAGGAGAACAGGAAGCGGCTGAAGGCCGCCGCCGCCCTGCCGGCGCGCACCCGGCCGTTGTCTTTCGACTGGGCGGAGCCCGTCCGCCCGGTTCAAGGGGCCGTCTGGTCCGCCGGCATCGTCGTGGGACTTGCGCTGTTGCCGGTCGCTGCCCATGCGGTGCTGGTCGATCGCGGCATCACCGACTATCGGCTGGTCGTGAAATCGACGCGCCCGCTGGCCAAGGACGACGGCATCACGACTCGCAATTTGCAGGACCTGGTCGATGTTTCCTGGGAGCGCTGCAATCGATCGTGGCCAGAGAACCGGCTTATCGATCCGACGACACTGGTCGACACCTACCTGGTCGAAGACTGCGCGAAGCCGGGGTCGGTATTCATCAAGCCCGACCTCGTGGTGCGGGTCGGAAAGGCCGCCAGCAGCGGTGCCAATCCCGCGGTCGCTCCAGCCAAGGGCTGCATCAACCGCTTCATCGACCAATACGAACAGGCATCCTCGCGGGCCCAAGCTGCGATCGAGGCGATCTGCAGGTCGACCATCAACAAGCCCAAGGACTCGATACCGGTCGTCGTGCCACCTCCGCCTCCGCTGGTCGCCGTAGCGCCTCCGCCGCCCGGGTCGCCTCCGCCGGTCACCGTAACCGTCCCCAACGTGACGACCGTCGAAGTCAATACGGGTTCGGTCGTCCTGCCGCCGGTGGAAATCCGGGCACCGCCGCCGGAAATAAGGGTAGAGCCGCCGGCCATATATATCGTATTGCCCGGGCGGTCGGATCCACCGCAGCCCGCCCAGCACATCGGCAGCGTCAAGTTCAACTTTGATTGCTCGAAGGTGGACGATGCTGACCATTGCTTCAAGGGCCCACCGCCAAAGTGTGACGTTGGCGATCGCGTCGACGCGGATAGCAACGAGACGGCTCTGAAGGATATCGCCGGGCGAATCCAAACGATGGGTAAGAACAAGAACGTAGTGTTCGTGGGTTGGGCCGACCTCATGGGCGAACAGCTCTACAACAAGCGGTTGGGAGAAGAACGGGCCCGGAGTGTTTCCGGACTAGTATCGAAAGCGTTGAAGAAGGCGGAAGGCACTTCGCAGAACGCCGTCGGCGCCAAGCCCGAGCTGCCGTTCGAAGCCATAAGCCATGTACTGGGGGTCGGCGCGGGCAACCCAGATCACCCCCAATTGAAGTGTGAGGCCAATCGTCGGCGAGTCGACGTCTACGTGATCGACGCCGACTAAGGGCGGATCCTATGGCGCCTGCTCCAGGCTCGATACCTCGTTGGTGAGCGTGGTGCGGCGCATGTCACGCACCTCGGTATGGTCGTAGCGCCGGGCGCGATGCATGGTCACGCGATTGTCCCACATGACGAGATCGTGCGGCCGCCAGACGTGGGCGTAGACGAATTTGCGTTGCGTCGCATGCTCGGTGAGGTCGCGCAGGAAGGCGCGCGCCTCGGGCACCGGCCAGCCCTCGATGCCGCCGGCGTGGCTCGCGAGATAGAGCGACAGCCGGCCGGTCGTGGGATGGCGGCGCACCAGGCGTTGCCGCACCGGCGCCCATTTCACGCGCTCCTCGTCGGTGAAGTCAGTGAAACCGAGGATGCCGCGGGAGAAGATCTGGCTGTGCAGGCAGATCAGGTCGTGCACTTCGCGCTTGGTCGCCTCGTCGAGCGCATCGTAGGCCGCGCGCATGTCGGCGAACTCGGTGTTGCCGCCGGTCGGCGGGATGTGGCGCGCCGAGAGCAGCGAATACTTGGCCGGCACTTCCTTGAACGAGCTGTCGGAGTGCCACAGCTGGTTGCCCAGCCCGAACAGACGACGCCGGTCGTCGCGGGCCAGGATCTTGTTGTTCTTGTCGAGGTTGGAGATGTCGTTCAGGTCCATGCTCATGCGCCGGTCCTGGGGTGCCGCGATGTCGCCGGTGGCCTGCTCGAGCGGCCCCAGGCTGCGGCTGAAGACGAGCTGCTGCTCGTCGTCGATCTTCTGGTCGTGGAACACCAGCACGCCGTACTGATCCATGCCGGCATGCACCGCGGCGACCTCTTCCTTCGACAGCGGCCTGGTGAGGTCGAGGCCGGACACTTCGCCCGCGAAGAAGGCGCGGTTGATGGGATCGATGGGTTTGATGGTGACGGTCATGGCACCGATTTTAGCGCCAACCGCCGCGTCGGGCGAGGCTCGGCAAGCCGCCCTGCGAACATTATAACGCTGCATCTTCATCGGTTGACAGGGCCGTCCGGGAGCGTACACTTGAACAGTTGTTCAAATGTCCAAGACTAAGAAGACCGTCCTCTCCGACGACCATGCCACGGCGCTGGCCGATCTGTTTCGTCTGCTGGGCGATCCGACGCGGCTCAGGATCGTGGTGTCGTGTTTACGCACGCCGCTTGCGGTTTCCGATATCGCCGAGCGGCTCGATCTTTCGGTGTCACTGGTCAGTCACCACCTGCGTTTGTTGAGGGGTGCACGATTGGTGCGGGGCGAGCGGCAGGGCAAGCAGATCTACTACGAGGCCGACGATGCCCATGTCCGGCGCATGGTCGAGGACATGGTCACTCACGTTGCCGAACACTGATGAGGGCGGAGCATTGAGATGAGTGCGCATTGCTGCGGTCATGATCACGGGCACGGTTCGAACTCGCCGGCCTATCGCCGCGTCCTGTGGGTGGCGCTCGCGGTCAATCTCGCCATGTTCGCCGTCGAGATCGGCGCTGGCCTGTCGGCGCAATCGGCCTCGCTACTGGCCGACTCTCTCGACTTTCTGGGCGACGCGGCGAACTACGGCCTCGCCCTGTTCGTGCTCGGCATGGCTCTCCAGTGGCGCGCCCGCGCCGCGCTGGTCAAGGCGGCCAGCATGGGCGCGTTCGGCCTTTGGGTCGCCGGCACCACCATCCAGCACGCCCTGGCCGGCACGGTGCCCGCGGCGCCGGTGATAGGCGTGGTCGGCGCGCTGGCGCTGGCCGCCAATCTCGGCGTGGCGGCGCTGCTCTATCGCTGGCGCGAGGGCGACAGCAACATGCGGTCGGTGTGGATCTGCACGCGCAACGACGCCATTGGCAACCTTGCGGTGCTGGCGGCCGCCGCCGGCGTGTTCGGCTCGGGAAGCGGCTGGCCGGATTACCTCGTGGCCGCGATCATGTCGGGCCTGGCCCTGGTCGGCGCCTTCCAGGTGACGCGCCACGCTCTGCAGGAGCTGGCGCACACGCGGCGCGCGGCGCCGGCCGAGTAGGTCAGGGCTTCAGGACTTCACCGTTCACGACCGCGTCGCGATCGACGCGGCCGGCGAGGAAATCGAGCACATTGCCGGCGGAGTCCCAGGCCATGCGGCGCAGACCCTCGGCCGTGCTGGCGGCGACGTGCGGCGTCACGACGAGGTTCTCGAGCTCGAGCATGGACAGGCCCTGCACCATGGGCTCGACGCGCAGCACGTCGAGACCGGCGGCGCCGAGGTGACCGGAGCGCAGCGCCGCTTCCAAGGCTGCCTCGTCGACCAGCGTCCCGCGCGCGGTGTTGATGAGAACGGCTCCGGGCTTCATGCGCGTCAGGAAGGCGGCATTCACCATGCCGCGCGTTAAGTCGTTGGCCGGGACGTGCAGGGTGACGATGTCGGCCTGGGCGAGTCCGGCATCGCGATCGACGACCGCCTCGTATCCCGCGCCACGGATCGTGCCGGCGGGCAGGTAGGGATCGTGGACCATGACCTGCATGCCGAAGGCGCTGCACAGCCGGGCGACACGGGTGCCGATGCGGCCGAAGCCGACCACCAGCACCTTGCGCCCGCCCAGTTCGAAGGTGCTGGACTGGCGACGCACGCGCCATTCGCCGCGACGCACCGCCGCCGAGACCGGCCCGACGTTGCGGGCGAGGCTCAGCATCAGCATCAGGGCGTGCTCGGCGACCGAGGCGGCGTTGGCCTCGGGCGTGATCATGAGCGCAATGCCGCGCTTCGTGAGCGCGGGCACGTCGACCAGGTCGTAGCCCACGCCGTGGCGGCAGACGACGCGAAGCCGCTCTGCCCGGGCGATCAGCGCCTCGTCAACCGGCGTACCGCGCACGATCAGGCCGTCGGCCGTCTTCAGCCGATCCGCCAGCGACGCACCGCTCGCCGTCGCCGGATGATCGAGCGTGACGCCGGGCGCAGCCTTGAGGCGCTCGATGCCGTCCGGATGGATGGGATCGGCGACGACGATATGCGGCATCCTCACGACGCCGTCGGCAGCTTGTAGCCTTCGTAGTGCTTGCGCAGCGCCGTCTTCAGGATCTTGCCGGTGGCGCCGTGCGGGATGGCGTCGATGAACTGCACGTCGTCGGGCATCCACCACTTGGCGATCTTGCCGTCGAGGAACTTCAGCACGTCGCCCTTGGTGACGTCGGCGTCGGGCCGCTTGACCACGATCAGGAGCGGCCGCTCGTCCCACTTGGGATGGGGGACGCCGATCACGGCGGCCTCGGCGACGCCGGGGCAGCCCATGGCGGCGTTCTCGAGGTCGATCGAGCTGATCCACTCGCCGCCCGACTTGATCACGTCCTTGGAGCGGTCGGTGATCACCACCGAGCCGTCGCTCTCGATCTTGCAGACGTCGCCGGTATGGAACCAGTCGTCCTCGAGGAACTGGCTCTTGCCGTCACCCTTCATGTAGCCCTTCACGATCCACGGCCCGCGCACCACCATGTTGCCCGAGACGCTGCCGTCCAGCGGCAGGTCCTCGCCGGCATCGTCGATGATCTTCATCTCGCAGCCGAACACCGGCCGGCCCTGCTTGGCGGTGATGGCGAAGCGCTCGGCGTCGGGCAGGTCGCGCTCGCCCCTGTTGAAGCGGGTGAGGGTGCCGAGAGGGCTCATCTCGGTC
>JADHLS010000257.1 GCA_016780605.1 Reyranella sp. | reverse complement strand
TCGCCTCGAAGGCCGCGGCCCGCTCGCTGAGCGCTGCGCTCTCGGCCTCGCCGATCAGGCTCGCGGGCAGCTCGCCCAGCGCCGCGACCGTGGCGCCGAGCTGCTCGGTCGACGCCACGGCATCGATCGGCTGCGGCAGGCGGCGCAAGGCCCATTGCACGACGCGCGTCATGAAGCGTTGCGAGGCCACCAGCATGCGGATCTGCGCCTCGGCCTTCAGCGCAGGATCGAGCGCCTCGACGTCGGCCCACAGGTCGCGCAGCTTCCAGGCGTCGCGCACCACGGTGAAGGCGCGGGCGATCACCGCGGCCGGCGCGCCGGTGCGCCCCGCCATGTTGCGCACGAAGGTGGGCCCGCAGCGATTGATCAGCGAGTTCACGACCTGCAGCGCCGTGATCTCGCGACGCAGCCGATGGGCGCGGATCGCCGGCTCGAACCTGGCGCTCAGCGCCGCCGGGAAGTAGCGCAAGAGCTCGCCTTCCAGCAGCGGGTCGTCCGGCAGGTCGGAGTCGAGGATCTCGTCGTGGAGGTCGATCTTGGCGTAGGCCAGCAGCACCGACAGCTCGGGCCGAGTCAGGTACTGCCGGGTCTGGCCGCGCGTGCGCATGGCCTGGGTGTCGGGCAGGAACTCGACGGCGCGGTCGAGTCGGCCGTTGCGTTCCAGGGCGCGCATGAAGCGCTCCAGCCGGTCGTGCTCCTCGCCGGCCAGTGCTTCGGCGGTGCTCACCGCCTGGCTCTGCTGGTAGTTGTGGCGCAGGACAAGCGCTGCGACCTCGTCGGTCATCGAGAACAGCAGCGGATCGCGGTCCTCGCGACGGAGCGCGCCGCGGGCAATCGCCTCGCCGGTCGCGATCTTGATGTTGACCTCGTGGTCGGATGTGTCGACGCCGGCCGAATTGTCGAGCGCGTCGGTGTTGATCTTGCGGCCGGCAAGCGCCGCCTCGACGCGGCCGCGCTGGGTGAAGCCGAGATTGGCGCCCTCGCCGATCACCCTGCAGCGCAGCTGGTCGCCGTTGACGCGCAAGGCGTCGCTGGCGCGATCCCCGGCGTCGGCATGGCTTTCGGATGCGGCCTTCACGTAGGTGCCGATTCCGCCGAAATACAGCAGGTCGACCTCGGCCGTCAGGATAGCGCGCATCAGGTCGACCGGCGTCATGGTCGGCGTCTCGATGCCGAGCACGGCGCGGGCTTCCGAGGAGAGCGCGATCGACTTGGCGGCGCGGTCGTAGATGCCGCCGCCCGCCGACAGCAGCGCCTTGTCGTAGTCCATCCACGACGAGCGCGGCAGGTCGAACAGCCGCTTGCGCTCGTCCCAGCTGGTCGCCGGGTTGGGCGCGGGATCGATGAAGATGTGGCGATGGTCGAAGGCCGCGACCAGCTTGATGTGTCTGGACAGCAGCATGCCGTTGCCGAACACGTCGCCCGACATGTCGCCGACGCCGGCTACGGTGAAGGGCGTGGTCTGGATGTCCTGCCCCAGCTCGCGAAAGTGCCGCTTCACCGATTCCCAGGCGCCGCGGGCGGTGATGCCCATCTTCTTGTGGTCGTAGCCCGCCGAGCCGCCCGAGGCGAAGGCGTCGTCCAGCCAGAAGCCGTATTCCTGGGCGAGCGCATTGGCGATGTCGGAGAAGGTGGCGGTCCCCTTGTCGGCCGCGACCACGAGATAAGGATCGTCCTGGTCGTGCCGCACCACGTTGGCCGGCGGCTTGATGCCGCCGCCTTCGTAATTGTCGGTGATGTCGAGCATGCCGCGGATCAGCGTCTGGTAGCAGGCGATGCCCTCGGCCTGGACCTGCTCGCGCGTGCCGCCGACCGGTGGGCGCTTCACGTAGAAGCCGCCCTTGGAGCCCACCGGCACGATCACGGCGTTCTTCACCATCTGGGTCTTCATCAGGCCGAGGATCTCCGTGCGGAAGTCCTCGCGGCGGTCGGACCAGCGGATGCCGCCGCGTGCCACGCGCCCACCGCGCAGATGAATGCCTTCGGTGCGCGGGCTGTAGACGAAGATCTCGACCAATGGCCGCGGCGCCGGCAGCTCGTCGATGGCGCGGCTGTCGATCTTGAAGGAGATCCAGTCCTTGGACGCCCCGTCCGAATGGGCCTGCCAGTAGTTGGTGCGCAAGGTGCAGCGCACGGCGTTGAGGAAGCGCCGCAGGATGCGGTCTTCGTCGAGCGTCGACACGCCCTCGAGTGCCGAGGCGAGGTCGCCCTCGATCTTGTCGAGCGCCTGCTTGCGGGCGTCGGAGGCGGCATCGCCCAGCGCCGGATCGAAGCGGGCGAGGAAAAGATCGACCGTGAGGCGCGCGATCGCGGGATAGGCCGACAGCGCGCGCTCCATGTAGTCCTGGCTGAAGGCGATGCCGGCCTGGCGCAGGTACTTGGCATAGCTGCGCAGGATTGCGACCTCGCGCCAGGCGAGCCCGGCCGCCAGCACCAGGCGATTGAGCCCGTCGCTTTCCAATGCCCGCGCCCACACCTTGTCGAGCGCCTCGGCGAAACGCGGTCCTGTGCCGGCGAGATCGACCGCCGATTTGTCGGCGGTCTCGACGCTCAGCACCTGCAGGGCAACGGCGTCGGCGGCGGCCTTCAGCAGGAACGGCGCCTCGCTCAGCACGCGCAGGCCGAGGTTTTCGGCCAAGGGCAGGATGTCGGACAGCGCCAGCGGCGCCTTGGGATGGAACAGACGCAAGGTGAAGCGGTGAGGCGGCGCACCGGGCTCGCGGTCGAGGCGCACGCCGAACGGCTGGCCGCCGAGCGCCGCCTGCACGAGGTCGAGATCGGCCACCGCCTGCGCCGCATCGAAGCTGTCGCGATAGACCGCGGGGAACCAGTCGCGCCAGCGGCGGGCCGCGGCGCGACCTTCCGCTTCGCCCAGCTTGCTTTGCAGGGCGGCGCGGAAGCGATCGCTCCATGAGGTCGCCGCGTCGGCAAGCTCGCGCTCCAGCTCGCCGAGATCAGGCATCGGCGTGTCGTTGGACGCGAGCGTCAGGGTGTAGAGCGCCTGGGCGAGCGCTGAGTCGCTGCTGGCGGCGGATTCGACCGACTGGACCTTGCCGTGCCAGGCGCGCTCGAGGATCACCGTGAAGTGGTCCGACAGCGCCGCGTCGAAGCGCTCGCGCGGGCAGAACACCAGGCAGGTGGCGAAGCGGCCGACGGCGTCGCGCCGCGCGAACAGGGCGACGCGACGGCGCTCCTGCAATTGCAGGATACCGAGCACGTTGTCGTAGAGCGGGTCCTCGTCGATCTGGAACAGCTCGTCGCGCGGATAGGCTTCGAGGATGGCAAGCAGCGCCTTGCCGTCATGACTATGCACATCGAGGCCGGAGCGGCGCAGCACCGTGTCGACGCGGCCGCGCAGCAGCGGCACTTCCTGGACGCTGGCGTGATAGGCGGCCGAGGTGAACAGGCCGACCAGGCGGCGCTCGCCGGTGACGCGACCGTCGGCGTCGTAGGTCTTGACGATCACGCAGTCCATCGGCCCGCTGCGATGGACCAGCGATGGCCGGTCGGTCTTGATGATCAGGATGTTGTGCGGCCCGCGGGCGAAGCGCGACATCGCCTCGCCGCCGCCCAGCCCCGCCTCGAACAGCCGCACATCGTCGCGCCGCAGGATGCCCAGCGCCGAGCCGGGAATGATCTCGTAGCGGATCCCGCCGGCCTGCGCGGAATCCTCGACGTAGCGATAGCGTCGGTGGCCGAGGAAGGTGAAGTGGTTGGCCTCGAGCCAGCGCAGGAACTCATCGTACTCGGCGAGGTGGGGCGAGCGGCAGGTGGCGAGATCGGCGATCGCATCGAGGCAGGCCCATCGCATCGGCCGCCAGTCCTCGATCGCCAGCCGCACCTCGGCCAGCACCCGTGTGAGCGCGGCGGCGATTTCATCGAGCAGGGCGGGATCGGCCTGGCGGTCGATCTCGATATGCATCAGCGATTCGGATTTGGCGCGTTCGCCGGCCTCGGCCGCGACGCCGAGAAGATCGCCGTCGAGATCGCGGCGCACGGCCAGCACCGGATGCGCCAGCAGATGGACGCCGATCTCGCGGCGATTGAATTCGCCCACGATCGAATCGACCAGGAACGGCATGTCGTCGTTGACGATCTGAACGATTGTGTGGCGGCTCTCGAAGCCGGTATCCGGGCCGGTGTTGAACACCCTCACCTTGGCGACCCCGGGCAGGCGGCGACGGGCGAAGCCCAGCAGCGCAATGGCGGCACCCGCGCGCTGCTCCGCGGCCGCGGCCGCCAGGTCCTTGTCGGCGACGCGCGCGTAAAGACGGCGGGCGAACTGGGCCGCCTCTTCGCCGCCTGAGGCGAGGGCGGCTGCGCAGATGGCATCCAGGCCGTAAACGCGCGGCGCCAGTACGGTGGCCATGGCTGCTTGCCCTCCCGGTCGGCGGTCACTCTCTTGGCCGCCGATGTTACGTCCGACCATGACAATCTGACGACGAACTTTGCTGAGGCCGAAAGTGCCCATCGCGTCTTGCGTTTTGGCAGGTGCCCCGGCGCGGGTGAGCCGATTCGCTGCGGATTCCGTTGGAGGCCCTAGGAATCCGCGGGAGAGCGCGTTTTGTTCTCCTCTTTTGCTGCGACTGCGAAGGTTCGTCGTCGGACAAAATCATAAAATTTGGAAGGTCATTTTTTGACTGTTTTTCAAATGCTTAAGCCCTGATTCCTCAGATTCACATGCGAGGTAAAAATTTGGCGATGACAGGGCCTTTGTGGGGCGTATCATCAAGGAATAGTGGGGCTCGCCCAAAGCTCCTCCCAACATCTAGGTGTCATTCCACAGAGTGTTTCATCCACAGCTGTGGACAAAAGCAAGAATGGGGGCCGCAAGTGTTTGATATCGTTCAGGTTCGCAGCGGTGCGCGGGTTGTTACCGATCCCTCTCGGGACGCCCGGCTCACGGCATTCGGCAAAGCTACCCTTTCAGACCGCTACCTGATGCCCAATGAGAGCTATCAGGAGATGTTTGCGCGCGTCGCCTCGGCCTATGCCGACGACGACGGCCATGCCCAGCGGCTCTACGACTACATCAGCAATTTGTGGTTCATGCCGGCGACGCCGGTGCTGAGCAACGGCGGCACCAGCCGTGGACTGCCGATCTCCTGCTTCCTGAACGAGGCTAACGATTCGCTCGAGGGCATCGTCGGCCTGTGGAACGAGAATGTGTGGCTGGCCGCGCGTGGCGGCGGCATCGGCTCCTACTGGGGCAATCTCCGGTCGATCGGCGAGAAGGTCGGCATGAACGGCAAGACCTCCGGTGTCGTGCCCTTCATCCGCGTGATGGATTCGCTGACGCTCGCCATCAGCCAGGGCTCGCTGCGCCGCGGCTCGGCGGCGGTCTACCTGCCGGTCAACCATCCCGAGATCGAGGAGTTCATCGAGATCCGCCGCCCGACCGGCGGCGATCCCAACCGCAAGGCGCTGAACCTGCACCATGGGCTCTTGATCTCCGACGCCTTCATGCGCGCCGTCGAGGCCGACGAGGAATGGGCGCTGGTGAGCCCCAAGGACGGCGCCGTCCAGCGCAAGGTCTCGGCGCGGCATCTGTGGATCCGAATTCTCACCGCGCGCATCGAGACCGGCGAGCCCTACCTGGTGTTCGTCGATCACGTCAACAAGGCGCGGCCCGAGCACCAGAAGCTCGCGGGCCTCGAGGTCAAGACCTCGAACCTGTGCAGCGAGATCACGCTGCCGACCGGCGTCGACCATCACGGCAAGCAGCGCACCGCGGTGTGCTGTCTCTCGTCGCTGAACCTCGAGACCTACCTCGAGTGGCACGAGCATCCGACCTTCATCGAGGACGTCATGCGCTTCCTCGACAACGTGCTGCAGGGCTTCATCGACAATGCCGGCTCAGATTTCGCCCGCGCCACCTACGCCGCCATGCGCGAGCGCTCGGTGGGTCTGGGCGTCATGGGCTTCCACTCCTTCCTGCAGGCCAACAACGTGCCAATCGAATCGGTGATGGCCAAGGTGTGGAACAAGAAGATGTTCAAGCACATCCGCGGCCAGTGCGACGAGGCCTCCAAGGCGCTCGCCCGCGAGCGCGGCGCCTGCCCGGATGCCGCCGACTTCGGCATCGAGGAGCGCTTCTCCAACAAGCTCGCGATCGCGCCCACCGCCTCGATCTCGATCATCTGCGGCGGCGCTTCGCCCGGCATCGAGCCGTCGGCGGCCAACGTCTACAACCACAAGACCCTGTCGGGCTCGTTCGTGGTGCGCAACCCGTACCTCGAGAAGTTGCTCGAGCAGAAGGGCAAGAACGACGAGGACACTTGGACCTCGATCACCGTCAGCCAGGGCTCGGTGCAGCATCTCGACTGCCTCGACGACCATGAGAAGGCGGTGTTCAAGACGGCGTTCGAGATCGACCAGCGCTGGCTGGTCGAGCACGGCGCCGACCGCGCCCCCTTCATCTGCCAGAGCCAGTCGCTCAACCTCTTCCTGCCGGCCGACGTGCACAAGCGCGACCTGCACCAGATCCACATGATGGCCTGGAAGCGCGGCGTGAAGAGCCTCTACTACTGCCGCTCGCTCAGTATCCAGCGCGCGGAGTCGGTCGCCGGCGAGGCGCTCGCGCTGACGATCGGCGATCAAGCCCTTTCAACACCAAGAGTCGACGCTCCCTCAACGGTGCCGCTGGCCCCGCCGGCGGCACCGCAACAAACGACCGACTACGAAGAGTGTCTTAGCTGTCAGTAGCCGCAGCCGTCCTTGGCGCGCCGCGGGTCCACACTGCGGCACGACAGGGTCTCTTTCGCCCAATTCATATTTGAAACGCGGGTTGCCATGTCCCTGCTCGACGCCAAGCCGATCTACAAGCCGTTCCACTATCCCTGGGCCTACGATGCCTGGCTGATGCAGCAGCGCATCCATTGGCTGCCCGAGGAAGTGCCGCTGGCCGACGACGTCAAGGACTGGCGCAACAAGCTCACCGACAGCGAGCGGCATCTGCTGACGCAGATCTTCCGCTTCTTCACCCAGGCCGACGTCGAGGTGAACAACTGCTACATGCGGCACTACAGCCGCGTCTTCAAGCCGACCGAGGTGCAGATGATGCTGGCCGCCTTCTCCGCCATGGAGACGGTGCATGTCGCGGCCTACAGCCATCTGCTCGACACGATCGGCATGCCCGAGACCGAGTACTCGGCCTTCCTCCACGTCAAGGA
>JADHLS010000256.1 GCA_016780605.1 Reyranella sp. | reverse complement strand
ACATCGCCGACTTCTGGAACGACAATATTGAACGCTGGATGGTCGCGCATGATACCGAGCTTGCCCGCCAAGCCGGCGTGCGTGGCCACTACGTGCGGACGGCTCCGGAGCGCGTGCTGCGCGATGTCGCGGCTCTGAACGATCCGGTGCCGATCAGGAACCGGATCGACGATACGCCTCCTCAGGCGGGCGCATTGATCAGCACCGACTTCCTTCAGTTGGTCCGCCTGGGCCTGCGCCGTGCCGATGATCCCTTCATCCGAGACAGTGTCAAAGTCGCGGACCGGCTCTTGAAGGTCGAGACGCCCAGCGGGCCGGCGTGGCGCCGCTACAACGGCGACGGCTACGGCGAGCATGAGGACGGCCGGCCATACGACGGCACAGGCTGCGGTCACCCCTGGCCGCTTCTGACTGGAGAGCGCGGCCACTTCGAGGTGTCGGCCGGTCGCGATCCGCTCCCCTATCTCGAGGCGATGGCGGCAATGGCCAGCGCCGGCGGCCTATTGCCCGAGCAAATCTGGGACCAGGCGCCGATTCCTTTGCGGGGCCTTCAGCCGGGCCGCCCGACCGGATCGGCTATGCCGCTCGCCTGGGCACACGCGGAATTCGTCAAGCTCTTGATCTCCCGCCATCTCGGCCATCCGGTGGACAGGCCGGGCGCCGTTTGGAAGCGGTACCAGGGAGAACGTCGCAGAGCGCGCCGCGCCTTTTGGTGGCCCCATGCCGCGATCTCCGGCTTCCCCACAGGCGCCATCCTCTCGGTCGCGACCGCCCGGCCCGCCTCCGTCCACTGGGGCGTCGATGGCTGGCAAGAAGTCGCGGACAGCGAAACGGAGGATACGGGACTTGGCTTCTTCGTCGCCAGCCTTCCAACCCAATCGCTGCGCGCCGGCCAACGCGTCGAGTTCACGATCCGCTGGCTGGACGACAAGCGGTGGATCGGCCGGGACTTCGAGGCCGCAGTCCTTGCAGCTGACAGCCTCGAAGAGCCACGGGAACCTGTAACTCCGGAACGATCTGATGTCGGAGAGCCAGCGAACTCGTCGGTCGACTGCGTCACGGGCAGTGATCGGACCCGCAAGGCATGCTGCATGAGAACCGGTGAAAGTCCGACGCCCCGCGAAGAAGCCCGCGGCTGTGACGTCCGAGTCCGATCGGGGAACTGACGTGCAAACCGACGTGCCGCCCGCGCCGCCTTGCACCTGCGTCATCTTTGGCGCCGCGGGGAGCTTGACGAAGCGTTTGCTCATTCCGGCACTGGGCCATCTCGCCGAGGCAGGATTGCTGTCAGACAGCTTCGCCATCGTCGGCGTGGCACGGGCCGACATGTCGACAGACGCCTTTCGCGCAGGTGTCCGCCAAGATGCACACGCCACAAGGGTTGCCGATTGGCTGGCCGAGCGGGCGACCTACCTGCAGGGAAATTTCGACGACGCTGGCACCTATGCGCGATTGGCCGCCGACCTCGATCAATTGGAACGCCGATGGGGGACCTGCGGAAATCGCCTCTTTTACCTCGCCGTTCCGCCGGACGCGTTTGCGGCTGTGGCGGGACATCTGGGCCGAACCGGGCTTTCGCGCGAGAGCAGCGATGGCTGCTGGCGGCGGGTCATCGTGGAAAAACCGTTCGGGACCGACCTCCTCTCGGCTCAGGCACTCAACCGCGAGCTCCTGGGCGCGCTGGCCGAACATCAAATCTACCGCATCGACCACTACCTCGGAAAAGAGACGGTGCAGAACCTGATGGTGTTGCGCTTCGCCAATGGTTTGTTTGAACCGCTATGGAACCGGGAGCACATCGACCACATCCAGATCACCGTCGCCGAGTCGGCAGGGGTGGGCACCCGTGGGAAATTCTACGACGCTACCGGCGCGCTTCGCGACATGGTGCCGAACCACCTCTTCCAATTGCTCACGCTTGCCGCCATGGAGCCACCGACACGTTTCGGAGCCGACGCGGTGCGTACGGAGAAGGGCAAGGTGCTCGATGCGGTGCAGCGTCTCACGGCGGCGGATGTCGCGCGCGACGTCGTACGCGGCCAATACGGCGCCGGCCCAGTCGGAAGCGCCGACGTCGAAGCGTATCGTCGCACGCCCAAGGTGGATCCGAATTCAAACACGGAGACCTTCGTCGCGCTGCGGCTCGTGATCGACAACTGGCGTTGGGCCGGGGTGCCGTTCTACCTTCGCACCGGCAAGGCCTTGTCGGCTCGCAAGACCGAGATCGCCGTGCAATTCAAGCGCGCTCCTTTCGCCATGTTCCGGTCCTCGCCAATCGAGCGCCTGGCGCACAACATTCTCGCCGTTCGGATACAGCCGGACGAGGGCATCGCCTTGCAGTTCAACACCAAGGTGCCGGGACTGCGTCTGCGCTCGGACGGCGTGCGGATGGATTTCAAGTACGCGGACTACTTCGAGGCGGTCCCCAGCACCGGGTACGAGACGCTGCTGTACGACAGCATGTGTGGCGACGCGACGCTGTTTCAAACCGCTCAGGAGATCGAGGCGGGATGGCGCGTGGTTCAGCCGATCTTGGACGCTTGGCGTGAGGCGCCTGGTTGTGACTTTCCGAACTATCCGGCGGGCGCTCTCGGCCCGTCAGCGGCCGAGACGCTGCTAGCTCGTGACGGGCGGCGCTGGCATGAGGTGGGGTGACGCAATCCATGCGTCCGCTCGAACCAGATGTTTTGCGCACGGGCGATGCGACGCTGCCGCCGGACGACGTCCGTCTGTTCAACGAGGGTCGGTTGTTGCCGCTGGCCAGCAGGTATCGTGTGATCTTCAACGGCGACTCGCGACATTGCGCCGGCAGCGATGTGCGCAATGCCGGCGCGATCATGACGGTCGACACTGCCTGCATGGGACGCCCGGCACGGCTGTGGAACACCTTGCCGCCTCTGGGCAGCCTCATCCTGCGGCGCGATCCGTGATCAGGGTACTGTTTGTCAGCTCGGAGTTTGCGCCGCTGTCGAAGACCGGCGGATTGGCCGACGTCGCCGCCGCCCTGCCGAAGGCCTTGCGCGGCCTAGGCGTCGATTGCCGCGTCCTGGTGCCTGGCTATCCCGCGATCCTCGCGGCATCGTCCAACTGGCGGCAGATCGCGACGGTCGCTCCGTTGGCGGCGCTTCCGGCGGCACGAATACTCGAGGGCAGGCTTGGCGACGTGCCGGCGCTCGCCGTCGAGTGTGAGCCGCTCTATGAGCGAGGCGGCGATGCCTACTCCGACGGCTGTGGCCGCGAATGGCCCGATAACGCCCTGAGGTTTGCGCTGCTCTCGCGGGCCGCCGCGGCACTGGGTAGCGGCGTCCGGCCGACGACGTGGCGGGCTGACGTCGTGCATTGCAACGACTGGCAGACCGGCCTCACGCCCGCGTACCTGCATTTCGGCAATGGACCCCGAGCCGCGACGGTGTTCACTGTTCACAACATTGCCTATCAAGGGAACATCCATCGCGATCTAGTGGCAGCGCTCGGGCTACCGCCGTCCTGTTTCGACATGCATGGCGTAGAGTTCCACGGGCAATTGTCGTTCCTCAAGGCGGGCATATATTATTCCGACCACATCACAACGGTCAGCGCGACCCATGCCGCGGAGATCCAGACCGAAGCCCTGGGCCACGGGCTGCACGGTTTGTTGCACGCTCGTCGGCATCGATTGACCGGAATCGTCAACGGTATCGACACGGTCGTTTGGAACCCCGCCAAGGATCCGCACATTGCCCAACGCTACACCACGTGGAGCCTGCGCCGGAAACGTATCAACAAGGCGCAGCTGCAGAGACAGCTCGGCCTTGGCGTCGAGAGCGACGTGCCGCTGTTCGGCATGGTCGGGCGGTTGGTGCCGCAGAAGGGCGTCGATCTGATCCTCGACGTGCTGGCTGAGCTGTGTGGTCTTCCAGTGCAGCTGGTCGTCCTCGGCGCCGGTGAACAGGAAATCGAGGTGGCGCTGCAGACCGCGGCCACCCGGGCTCCACGACGGATCGCCGTGACCATCGGGTTCGACGAGGGTCTGGCCCATCGCATCCAAGCCGGCGCCGATTTCTTCCTCATGCCGTCGCGCTACGAACCTTGCGGGCTCAGCCAAATGTACAGCCAACGCTACGGGACGCCACCGATCGTCCACGCCACGGGGGGATTGGCGGATACGGTGACGCATTGCACCCCTGAAATGCTTTCAGCCGGGACCGCCACGGGATTTCAGTTTCAGTCTTTTGAGCGCAACTGCGTGCTCGATGCGATCGCGACAGCGAGCAGCACATATCGGAACCGTCGAACCTATCGCTCTCTCCAGCAAAATGGCATGAGGTGTGATTTCGGATGGCAATCAGGAGCAAGGGCTTACTGCAAGATCTACGAGGGACTCCATATGCAAATGGCTGCGTGGCAGAGAAACGACGAGCGAATGGCGTGATGCCATGGTCGAGGAAAATGCTGCCAAGCTCGAAGAAAGGCCACGGGCGGCGAGTCATCCTTGGCGGCACTTGTTTAGTTCGTTCAGAACGAGCGGTTTAGTCGAAGAGGCACCCAGACGTCTCTCTCGGTGTGTCTACGTCACCCTTATACTGGCAAACTTGCTCGTCTTCCTGCCGATCGCTGAAGCACAAGTGTCGCAACCTGGTGCGACGCCTTCGCGTTCGGCGGAAGAGCCCAAATCGGGGGACCAGCGTTTTCTGCTCGATCTTTTCCGCCCAATCGTGGGCAGCTTCCCCGTCGAGCAGAAACGCCAGGATCTGACCTTCCAGAACTTCTTCTCCTACGGCTGGAATGTCGGCTGGAGCGAGCCCGACGAAGGCCCCAACGATGCTCCGCGCTTTCGTCTGATGCGCATCCAACGCGCCTTTTGGGAGCGCGAGGTCAGACTTGTCAGCCCCTATGCGTTCGGGACAGACGGCGGAGCAGCCGACGAGCTGGAAGTCGAAATGGAGATCGAACTGCCGGTCAATCGGCGATTCCTGATCGAGTTCGAGCCCGCCCTTAAGGGCGTCGGACCCCATGGCAGCCCCTGGTCGTTTGGCGCGGGCGATCTCCTCATGATCCCACAGGTCATGCTCTATGAGACGAAGAACATTTCCTTCTCTTCCGGCCTATCTGTGCGGGTTCCGACCGGCAGTCGAAAAGTCGGCTCCGGTCGCACGAGCCTCGCCCCCTATCTCGCGTGGTGGACCGACCTTGGCCAGCGGATGAGCTTACACACCTTCATTGGCGCAGAGTTCCCTCTTGCCGGTTATGGATCCGATGCCCCGAATGCCACCCTGCAGTACGCCGCTGCCCTGGCCAAGACCATAACGCCAAAGAATACACCGTGGTTTGGCAACTTCACTTTGTTCACTGAGCTCAATGGCACGACCGACAGCGGAGGTCCGAATCCCTCAACGACTGTCACGTTACTGCCTGGTGCGCGATGGCTCCTGTTCAAGGACTTCTGGCTCGCTGCTGGCTATGAATTTCCGCTCACCACGGCGAAGCAATTTGACGGTCGGGTCTGGTTCAGCATCTACCGTGATTTCTAGTCTAGAAGCAGGTTCATCAAAGGCGAGGTACAGTCTGCGTTATGGCGAAGTTCAGTTCGCCCCGGGTCACGGGCACTGCACCTCGTGTTTGCCGTGGCGGCCGCCGTGTGCTTGCGATGAGCCAAATCTGGTGAACTCTGTCTAATTCAGGACTCCCGCTTGAACGCGGTGGGCCCTAGCAATAAAGGCCGCTGTGCCCTTGGCCCCTTTGCAACCGAGAGTGAATTCCAGACCCAATGGCAGAAGAAGGCCCAAAGGTGCGCTTCCCACTTGGGCCTGTTTTCTGTGTCCGTGGAGTTGTGGCACGTTTCTCAGTGCTTGTTCGCTCGGCGAGGCAGGGCTTTGGAAAAGTCGCTCTTTGGTGGGAGCGCGCGGTATCGCGATGGCGACAATCCAGTTCCCGAGGCTATCATGACGGGGTGAGGAGATCCGATCCACCTCGTGAAACGAAGGAGGAGACCATGAGATCGGCGAGGCTAGCTTCGTTTCGTTGCTTGTTCGGAATCTCCTCTTTGCTTCTCCTTGCGGCGTGCGCTGGCCAGCGTGCTGTCACAGCGGCGCCGACGTCCGCCACCGCTTCACTAGCGGTCGATCTGGGAAGTTCCTCACGCATCCCGCACATCGCTGGCGTCGCCGGCGAGGGTGAAGGTTATGGAGCAGTCCAGCCGGCTTCGACGGGCCATGCATCGATGGCCGGGACGAGTCATGACGCCGGCAAGCCGATGGCCCACACGTCGATGCCCGGCATGGATCACAGCGAGATGGGTCATGGTTCGACCCCGTCCACATACCAATCAGGCAGCGGCAATTCGCCCGGCGCCGGCGCGCAGGTAGCACAGGCAGGCCCTGTCCAAGGTTCCGGCATGGTCAATTCGGTCGATACCTCTGGCCGCAAAATCAGCCTCAGCCACAATGCCATTCCGGCGATCGGCTGGCCGGCAATGACGATGGATTTTGCTGTCGCTCCTTCGGTCGACTTGCGCCAAGTCAAGGTCGGCGCACATGTGAACTTCATGATGCAACGTGGCGGTGACAATATGTACGTCATCCAATCGATCACGCCAGCCGGAGGGAGCCATTGATGATTGCCAAACGTCCGGCATCGATGCTGGCTCGTCGACGGTTCGTTCAAGGAGTTGCCGTCACGGGCGCTTTTGCCGCGCTGCAATCTGGACGTAGAGCGGTGGCCGCGGGACCGCAGCAGGTCTTGAGCGGCACCGAGGTTCAACTCGAGATCGGTCCAATGCCGATCAACATCACCGGCCGGACCCGCACCGCGACGGCCATCAACGGCCAGGTTCCCGGTCCGATCCTACGCTTCCGCGAAGGTGACACGGTGACGGTGTCGGTCGCCAATCGGCTTTCCTTCACAACTTCCATCCATTGGCACGGCCTTCGGGTTCCTTCACCGATGGACGGTGTGCCAGGCTTCAGCTTCAACGGCGTCGCGCCGGGCGAGACCTTCGTCTACCGGTTTCCGCTCCGGCAAAGCGGCACTTACTGGTACCACGCCCATGGCGCGGAGGAGCAGACGGGCGTTTACGGCTCGCTCGTCATCGAACCCAAGGGCGGTTTCGCGCAGACCTTCGACCGGGACTATGTGGTGGTGCTGTCGGACTGGAGCGACGAGAGCCCCCTCACCATCATCAGTAACCTCAAGTTCCAGAGCGACTATTACAACT
>JADHLS010000255.1 GCA_016780605.1 Reyranella sp. | reverse complement strand
GAGTCGGCGGGCTTGCGCTCCGATTCCGCCGGATCGTTGGGCAGGTCGGTACAGTTGGCGATGATCGACGTGCCTGCTGCCAGACCTTGCATGCCGTACCACAACAGCGGCGGTATCGTGAGCAGCGCATAGTCGGCCTCGCGCTCGCCCAGCCGGTGCTCCTCCAGATGCCCACGCGTGGCGCTGCCCACGCGGTCGTCGTAGAGCACGACCCGCACCTCGCCCGAGGGCACGGCAAAGTTCAGCGTCTTCTCGCGGTGCCGGTACCAGCCCTTCACCTTTCCGAGCAGCACGCCCGAGAAGTAGATCTCGCCGAAGGCGCGGAAGTGCGGATCGTCGCGGCGCAACATGTGCATCGTGCGGCCACGCTCGTCGACGAACTGGTGCAGCGGATGGCGCACGACGCCGTCAATCACGGCCTGCCGCCTTCCAGGCCTCGTTGTACTTGTCGATCTGCGAAGCGGTGAGGGCAGGAACGTCGGCGCCTTCCCGGTAGCGCCGGTACCAGCTCACGGTCTCGCCGATGGAATCCGGATAGTTCCAGGTCGGGCTCCAATGAAGATAGTGGTTGGCGCGGTCGCAATTGAGCTGCAGCCAGTGGTCTTCGTGCGGGGCATTGGCGTCGCGCTCGATCACCACCTTGCCCTCGCCCCACAGGCGGATCACGTCCTGAACCACCTCGCCGACGTTCTTGTTGGCGCTGTTGTTGGGACCGAAGTTCCAGCTCTTGCAGTAATCCGCGCCCGCCGCGCCGGCGAGGTGCCGGCCGAGATGGAGATAGCCGCCCAGCGGCTCGAGCACGTGCTGCCAGGGACGCGTCGCGTCGGGGCTGTGGATGCTGATCGTCTCGTTCTTGCGCAGCGCGCGTATGCAGTCGGGGATCAGCCGGTCCCGGGCCCAGTCGCCGCCGCCAATCACGTTGCCGGCGCGCGTGGTGGCCGCCTGCACCCGGCCGGTCTTGGACAGGAAGGAGGTCCAGTAGGCGTCGAACACCAGTTCGGCGCATCCCTTCGAGGCGCTGTAGGGATCGCGTCCGCCCAGTGTGTCGGTCTCGCGATAGCCCCATTCCCAGTCGACGTTGCGATAGGCCTTGTCGGAGGTGATGAACACCAGGGTACGCACGCTTTCGACCGTGCGAATCGCCTCGCACACGTTCACCGCGCCGATGACGTTGGTCTCGAAGGTGAAGGTGGGCTCGCGGTAGGCCTCGCGCACCAGCGCCTGGGCGGCGAGATGGAACACGATGTCCGGCTTGGCTTCGGACATGACGCGGGTGAGCTTCGCGCGGTCGCGCACGTCGCCCTCGACGTGGCGCATCTTCCCGGCGAGCCCTAGCAGCTCGAAATGGCTTTCGTCGTAGGCCGGCGGCAGGGCGTAGCCGGTGACGTTGGCGCCGAGCTTGAGCAGCCACGCCGACAGCCACGAGCCCTTGAAGCCGGTATGGCCGGTCACGAAGACGTTCCTGCCATTGTAGAAGTTGCCGAACATGGGTGTCCCGATCCGCTGCTGTTATTTCCGGGTGGCGAACGCAGGCGCGCGCAGCGTCGTGTCCAGCCGCCACGGCGCCTCGTTGGCTTCCCATAGCCGGTTGAGGTCCTCGACGTCCTTCTTCATGTCCATGCACTTCCAGAAGCCGTGATGGTGGTAGGCCATGAGCTGGCCGTCCTTCGCCACCCTCTCCAGGGGCTCGCGCTCCAGCACGGTTTCGTCGCCTTTGATGTAGCGCAGGAAGTCGGGCTCCATCACGAAGAAGCCGGAGTTGATCCAGCCTTCGCTGTCGACCGGCTTCTCGCGGAAGGCCGTCACCGTGTGGCTCTTGGTGGTCTCGACCACGCCGAAACGGGCCGACGGGCGGGCCAGGGTCATGGTGACGAGCTTGCCGTGGGCCTTGTGGAACTCGAGGAGCTTGTTGACGTCGACGTTGCTCACGCCGTCGCCGTAGGTGCACATGAAGGTCTCGTGCTTCAGCAGCGGTGTCAGCCGCCGGAGGCGCCCGCCGGTCATGGTGTTGAGGCCGGTATCCATCAGCGACACTTTCCACGGCAGGATCGAGCGGTTGATCGTCGACTTCTCGCCGGTCGCCATGTCGATCGTGAAATCGGAGTGCAGCGTGTAGTAGTTGAGGAAGTACGACTTGACGGTCTCCGCCTTGTAGCCCAGCGCCAGCACGAATTCGTCATGCCCGTAGTGGCTGTAGATCGCCATGATGTGCATCAGCATGGGGATGCCGCCGACCGGCACCATCGGCTTGGGGATGTCGTCGGTGTACTCCGAAAGACGGGTGCCGAAGCCGCCGGCGAGGATGACTGTCTTCATCGTGGTAGTCCCTGTGTTTCAGTACTTCTTGCCGCCCCGGCCTTGCCAGTCGCTGAGCTTGTCGGGCTCGACCGACGTCACCGTCGTCTCGTATGCGCCTTCCTTGTATTTGAGGTTGCAGACGATGGTGTCGCCGTCGGTGGTGTAGATCGGCGCCGACTTCTTGTCCTTGAAGTCGTCCGAGGAGCGATGGATGACGCCGAGCGGCGTATGCGGCAGGAAGGGCTCGACGAAGCGGCCGGCCTTGCGGTCGTAGAGCGGCAGGCTTTGGTGGCAGAGCCAGTTGCAGGTCGCCGGCAGGAACTGGATGTTCTTCTTGTCCGGCTCGGCGAAATGGAAAAGGTCGGGATGCTCGAACACGGCGAGATTGAGCGCCGCCTGCTCGATGCAGTGATGCCGGCTTTTCTGCAGCGAGACCTGGATGTTGTCGCGCCAGAACTCCCAGATGGGCGAATCCTTGGGCATGGCGAACACGCCGGCGTTCAGGATCGGGTAGTAGCTGAACTTCTTGACGTAGGCCTCGCCCCAGGTGCCGCCGTAGAGTTCGACGATGAAGTCGTGGAACTCGTGGCTCGCCGTATAGTTGGCGGTATAGGCGCGATGGATCTCCGGCGTGATCGCGAGCGCTGCGGTCTCAGCCGCCGCGAGGTAGGTCCGGATCGCCGACCAGTCCTGGACCCAGGCATCGGCATCGAGATGGAGATAGATGTCGTAGCCCGGGAAGTACTTCGGGATCAGAGGCTTGGCCAGGATCGCGCGGAACGGGTCGCGCATGCCGTCCGTGGCGCTGAGCCCGTACTCCCACTTGGGGCTTGCGATGTTGTCCACATAGCCGGCGAGCCACGCCTTCTGCTCGTCGGTGAGGCCGAGGTCGTAGAGGCTGATATGGATGCCCTTGCTTTCAGGCTTGTCCCTGACCGAAAGCACCATGCCCTGCAGGAAGTGGAAGTACTCCGCCGATGACGCACTTGCGATGGTGATCTTCTTGCTCAACGGCAATCTCCTGCGTCCGTGACGAGCTCACGGGCAGTCATGCAATGCAGCGGCGCTGCGAGGCGCGCCCGCGACCTGCAAACATCAGGAATAGCCCCAAGCCCTGGCCGACGAGAATCGGCCCCTCCAAACGTTCCCCGTCGCGACTTTGCATGCCTTTGCGCGGCGTTGTCAAAGCAAGGCGTGTCGGGTCGCTGCATTCGGTGCTAGTCTCCCTGTTCGGGGAACGATCAAAAGGCTTTGGGGAAGCGGCTGATCGGCGATCGTGTGTGCGCGGGATCAAGTGCCAGCGGACGGCGTGCGGCGAGCAAAATCG
Organism: Reyranella sp.; assembly: GCA_016780605.1. GTDB lineage: Bacteria > Pseudomonadota > Alphaproteobacteria > Reyranellales > Reyranellaceae > Reyranella. The sequence continues at coordinate 3,575 of JADHLS010000255.1, read as the reverse complement.
CCGGATGCGGCCCTCTGCCTGACGACCACCGCTCGGACGTGATCATCGGCTCGCGGGGGGACGCATGATCTATTTTCTGGCCGCTGTCGCGGCGATTGCCGGCTTCCTGTTCGGCTACGACGAAGGCGTTATCGCCGTCGCCGGACCGTCTCTCGAGGCGGCGTTCCCGATGAGCCCCGCCGAGCGCGGATTCATGACGGCTGCAGTGCCGCTCGGAGCGCTGGTCGCGTCGATCTTCGCCGGACCGATCACCGACCGTTTCGGCCGCCGGCGCGTGTTGATGGCGGCGGCTGCGCTGTTCGCCGTCGCCGCCCTCGGGGCCTCCGCCATCACCGCAATCTGGATGCTGGTGATTGCCCGGCTCGCCCTGGGGCTCGCGATCGGTGTCGCCGCAGTGACGGCTCCACTCTACATCGCCGAAGCGGCGCCGCTGCAGAATCGCGGCGGCATGATCTCGACCTACCAGCTCGCCGTCACCGTCGGCATCCTGGTCTCGTACCTGACCGGACTTGCGATTACCGGCGCGACGACGTGGCGCCTGATGTTCGGCCTGGGCGCTGTGCCGGCCGTGCTTCTCATGGTGGGTCTTGCCTTCCTGCCCGAATCGCCGCGCTGGTTGATGCGCCGGGGTCAGATGAGCGAGGCGAAGGCGAGCCTGGCCCGCCTCCGTGGCGAGCGATGGGACCTGCAGGGCGAACTTGCCGAGATGGCCGATGCCGCGCACGCCGACGCCGGCCGGCGGACAGGCTTCGCGGCGTTGCTGGAGCCGGCCATCCGACCGGCGCTGATCGTCGCGATGGCGCTCTATTTCCTGCAGCAGTTGAGCGGCATCAATGCCGTGATCTACTACGCACCCACGATCTTCGATCAGGCCGGCTACGACAGCGCGACCAAGCAGATCCTGGCGACCGTCGGTGTTGGAACCGTCAACTTCGCAACGACGGTCCTCGCGCTTTTCCTGATCGATCGTCTCGGACGACGGCCGCTGCTGATCGTCGGATTTGCCGGTTGCGCGGCGACCATGCTGGTCATCGCGTTGGCCGTCGTCGAGCCCGGGCTGCTGCCGTCCTGGATCGTGATTGCGATGCTGCTGCTTTACATCGCGTCCTTCGCCATAAGCCTTGGGCCGTTGCCCTATGTCGTGATGGCCGAGATCTACCCGCACCGGGTGCGCGGCCCGGGCATGAGCATGGCGTCCATCAGCAACTGGGGTTTCAACTTCATGGTGGTGTTCACATTCCCGCTGATGCTGGCAGGGCCGGGACTGGCCTTCACCTTTACGTTGTTTGCCGTGATCTGCCTCGGTGGCATCGTCTTCACCCTGTTGCGTGTGCCGGAGACGACGGGTCATTCACTCGAGGCGATCGAGCGGCATCTCGAATCGGGCCGACCGCTGGCCGCGCTCCGGCGCCAGAAGTGACGAGGAGCGCCGTGGCAGACGTTCAGCACGCTTCGGAACCGAGAGCTTCAGGCAAGCTGACACTCGCGATCGACATCGGCGGCACCGGCCTCAAGGCGTCGATCGTCGATGAGGCCGGCGACATGTGCACCGAGCGCGTGCGCATCGCGACGCCGGTCGGCGCGCCGCCCGCCAAGATCGTCGAGGCCCTGGCCGGCCTGGTCGCGCCGCTCGGCAGTTACGATAGGGTGGCGGTGGGCTTTCCGGGCGTCGTGCGAGACGGGCGAATCCTGACGGCGGCCAATCTTGGCAACGATGCGTGGATTGGCTTCGATCTCGCGCGGGCGCTCGCCGGTGCACTCGGCAAGCCCGTGCTGGTCGCCAACGACGCGGATATCCAAGGCCTGGCCGTGGTGTCGGGCAAGGGTGTCGAGATGGTGGTTACGCTGGGCACCGGCTTCGGCACCGGGCTTTATCTCGACGGGCGGCTCGGACCCCATCTCGAGATTGCCCACCAGCCGTTTCGCCAGGGGGAGACCTACGACCAGCAACTGGGAAACGCCGCGCGCAAGAAGGTCGGCGCCGCGCGATGGAACAAGCGCGTCAAGAAGGCGCTCGGCAATCTGCGGCGCCTTACGAACTTCGATCATCTCTATATCGGTGGCGGCAACGCGAAGAAGATCGACTTCGTCCTCGATCCCGACATGACGCTGGTTTCCAACGAGGCGGGCATGAAGGGGGGCGTCGTGCTGTGGCGCCTGGCAACCTGACCACGGCCGGATCGGTTGTCACGGCATCTTCCGTGCGCTGGACAGGAGTGATCCATGATCCGCAAGCTCTCGTCGGGTGAATACCGCCTCTATTCGCGCAAGACCGATCCCAAGACCGGAAAGCGCCGCAACCTCGGGACGTTCAGGTCGCGGACGGCGGCCGAGAAGCACGAGAAGGCGGTGCAATACTTCAAGCGTCACTAGTCGATAAATCGTTTCGAAAGTTTGTGCAGCGCAGCAGCGCGCGGCCCGCCGTTTTTGCTGTCAATCGTCGCCGCTTTGCCGAATCATCGGCGTGTCGGGGAAACAAAAGCAACAAGACGACACGGCATGACGGCGATCGTCGCGGACGAGAAGGGCGGCCTGTTCACGATCAGTGGACGGCAATGGCTCATCCTGCTGATGGTCCAGCTCGCCAACATGCTGTTCGGCATGACCATCACCATCGCCAACCTCGTGCTGCCGCAGATGCGCGGCAACCTGTCGGCCTCGCCGGAAGAGATCTCCTGGGTCATCACCCTGAACCTGGTCGCCACCGCCGTCGCCACGCCGATGACGGGCTGGCTGTCGAGCCGGCTGGGCTGGCGCAACCTGATGTTCTTCACGGTGCTGGGCTTCACCGTCGCCTCGCTGCTCTGCGGTCTCGCCGGCAGCCTTGAGACGCTGATCCTGGCGCGCGTGGCGCAGGGAGCGTTCGGCGCGCCGATCATGCCCATGGGCCAGGCCATCCTGCTCGCGACCTTCCCTCGCCATCTGCAGCCGACGGCGATCGTGATCTGGGGGATCGGTGCGGTGTTCGGCCCCGTGGTCGGCCCGATCGTGGGCAGCATGGCGACCGAGGCCTACGACTGGCGCGCCGCCTTCTTCATGATCGTGCCGCTCGGCCTGTGTGCGCTCTGCTGCATCTGGTTCGCGTTGCGCGATCACACCGCGCGCACGCCCGTCAGGTTCGACTGGATCGGCTTCATCGCGCTCTCGGTCGCCATGACCTGCGCGCAGCTGGTCTTCGATCGCGGCCATCGCCTCGACTGGTTCGATTCGATGGAGATCGTGCTGTTCGTCTTCGTCGCGGCGCTCTCCTTCTACATCTTCATCGTGCACTGCCTGACGGTGCCCGAGCCGTTCCTCAATCCGCGTCTCTTCCTCGATCGCAACTTCACGATCGGCGTGCTGCTCGCCCTGGTGATGGGGATGCTGAACTTCATCACTATCGTGCTCTACCCGACGCTGCTGCACGACCTGCGCGGCTATCCCGACAATGCCATCGCCTTCCTGATCTCGGCGCGCGGCATGGGCAACTGGCTGGCGTTCCTGTTGGTGGTGCAGATGACACGCCACGCGCCGCGGCTCGCCATCGTGATCGGCATGGCGATCCAGGCGGCATCCGGATTCTGGATGGCGGGATT
>JADHLS010000001.1 GCA_016780605.1 Reyranella sp. | reverse complement strand
GGCCGAGATGCCGCCGTTGCAAGGTCGTTGATCGACCAGGTGGAAGTCGAGAGCGTCGCCTGCCGCGACGTCGCGGCGCTGGTGGAAGCGCTCGACGACGACACGGCATTCGTGCTGGTGACGGAAGACGCCATCCGCAGCGCCGATCTCAAACCTTTGGCGGCTTGGCTTGGCAACCAGCCGGCGTGGTCCGACCTGCCGTTCGTGCTGGTCACCGACCACGGTGGCGGCCCGGAGCGCAATCCGATCGCGGGGCGGTGGCTGGAGATCCTGGGCAACGTCTCCTTCATCGAGCGGCCGTTCCATCCGACCACCCTGGTGAGCCTGGTGCGCGCCACCGTGAAAGGACGGCGGCGGCAGCTGGAAACCCGCTCGCTGCTGGAGGACTTGCGTCAAGGCGAGACGCGGCTGCAACAGATCAACGACGAGCTCGAGCTTCGTGTCCAAGAGCGCACTGCCCAGCTCCAGCAGGCGCACGACGAGCTGTTGGCTGAGATCGCCGAGCGCACGCGCACCGGGGAACAGCTGCGCCAGCTTCAGAAGCTCGAATCGATCGGCCAGCTCACCGGCGGCGTGGCGCATGACTTCAACAACTTGCTGACCGCCGTATTAGGCAATCTCGAGCTTCTGCGGAAACGTTTGCCATTCGATCCCCTGACCAACCGCCTGATCGACGGCGCCACACAAGGCGCCCAGCGCGGTGCTGCCCTGACCCAGCGCCTGCTTGCCTTCGCGCGGCGTCAGGCGCTCCAGCCCAAAGCCATCGACCTCGCCGAATTGGTGCGCGGCGTCATGGATCTGCTGCGCCATTCGCTCGGTCCATCCATCACCATCGCCCTCGATCTGCCGACTGACCTGCCGCCGGCCCTGGCCGATGCCAACCAGATCGACCTCGCCTTGCTCAATCTGGCGGTCAATGCCCGTGACGCCACGCCCGACGGGGGAACGCTGACGATTGCCCTCTCGTCGGAGAATGTGGCCGACGCGAACGATCTCATGCCGGGCCGCTATGTGCGGATCTGCGTGTCCGATACCGGTTGCGGCATGGATGCCCAGACCTTGACGCGTGCGGTCGAGCCGTTCTTTTCGACAAAGGAGGTCGGCAAGGGCACAGGCCTCGGCCTCTCGATGATCCATGGCTTGGCGCTGCAGTTGAAAGGCGCGTTGCGACTGCACAGTGAACCTGCCCGGGGGACACGCGCAGAGTTGTGGCTGCCGGCCGCCGAGGGTGACGCGCATGTGCCGCCGGCCGAGGGAACAACTGACGCCGAGCCGAGCGTGCGTCGCTACACACTGCTGTTCGTCGACGACGACCCTTTGATCAGCCTCAGCACGGTGGCGCTACTGGAGGATCTCGGGCATGCGGTGATCAAGGCAGCGTCCGGAGATGCCGCGATGGAGGTGTTGAAAAGCGACAAGGCGATCGACCTCCTGATCACCGACTACGCCATGCCGGGCATGAACGGCGTGCAGCTGGCGGCGGAAGCCCGCGCGTTGAGGCCCGAATTGCCTGTCCTGCTCGCCACCGGCTACGCCGATCTTCCGGCGCGAAGCAAGGTCGACCTGCCGCGCCTGTCGAAGCCCTATCGCCAGCACCAGCTCGCCGAAAAGATCACGGAGCTGATCGGCTGATCGGGAGAGCCTGCCGCACATGCGGCAGGCGTAGCCACAGGCCAACCCACAGGAACAGGCCGAGCCACACGCCGAACAGCGTGTGGCTGAACAGCGGATGGTCGAGCCGCAGGTGGCTCGCGATCGCGCCGCCCATCAGACCCGTCAGCAGCACCGCGCCGAGAAGCGCGGTGCGGGACCAGGCATAGAGGGCGGTACCAAGCAGCGTCACGACGCCGATGAAACGAGCAAGGGAATCGCTGGCCGGATAGCCGAGCTCGCGCAGGCTGTCGGTGACCGGCTGGATCGGCACCAGCTTGATGGCGCCGTCAACGGTAAGGAACAGGATGGCGATGCCGCTCAACGCGCGCCCTGTCCACAAGGCGGCCCCGGTGTTCATGGTCAGGCCTGCTTCGGCGTCGTGCCGACCGACCAGCGCACGCCGTAGGGGTCGCGGAACTGGCCGTAGCGGTCGCCCCAGAACATGACAGTCACCGGCATCAACGGCTCGGCGCCCGCGTCGACGGCGCGCTTCCACCAGGCGTCGGCATCATCGACCTGCAGATGCAGGGTATAACCGCCGTGGCTCTCCAGCGGATGGCCATGGTCGGGGAAGGCGTCGGCCAGCATCAACGAGCCGCCATTGACCACGAGATGGATGTGCATGTAGCGGCCCTTGTCATCGGGCGGCATGCGCATGACTTCCTTGGCGCCGAGCGCCTTGGCATAGAAGTCGGCGGCTTTGCCGGCATCGCTGACGCCGAGATAGGGCGCGACGCCGCCGAGGACCGGGGGAAGGGCTTGGTTCATGACAGTCTCCGTTCAGTGGGGCCAACAGGCATGACCCAAGGACGAACGGGGAGGCTGCGAATCGACATGGCGACTCGAGTTTTTCTTGCCGGACCGCGGGCCTCCAACGCCGCATCGACCGAGGGTCGATGCGGCTCTCCGCGCTCATGACTCATGATGCGGGCCTGGAGGCCCGCGGTCCGGCAAGAACGCTTTCCTTGTCGAGATGGTCGAGATGGTGACGGATGTGGGCGGCCTCAGCGGGCGTGTTTGCCAGCGAGATTGCGCGGTCGAAGGCGGCGCGCGCCTCGGCGTGGCGGTCGAGCTGCTGTAGCAGCGCGCCCTTCACGCCATGAAAATAGAAATATCCCGAGAGGCGCGCGCTGAGGGGCTCGATCATCGCCAAGGCGGCCTCCGGCCCGCGCAGCTTGTTCACTGCCACGGCGCGATTGAGCGTCACCACCGGCGAGGGCTGCAAGCGCTCGAGATTGGCATAGAGCAGATCGATCTGCGCCCAGTCGGTTTCCTCCGGCCGTCTGGCTTGGGCATGCAGGGCGGCGATCGCGGCCTGCACCTGGTAGGGCCCGGGCCGGCGATGGCGCATTGCCTTGTCGATCAGCGCCAGGCCTTCGGCGATCTGCTTGTCGTTCCAGCGGCGGCGATCCTGGTCTTCCAGCAGGATAATGGCACCGTCCGCGGCGAAGCGTGCCGGCGCGCGAGCCTGCTGCAGCAGCATGAGCGCGGCCAAGCCCATGACCTCCGGCTCCTGCGGGAAGACACGTAGCAGTAGCCGCACCAGGCGGATGCCTTCATTGGCGAGAGCCGTGCGCGCCTTGGCCTTATCGCCACGCGCCGAATAGCCCTCGTTGAACACCAGGTAGATCATCGCCGACACCGCGGCCAGCCGCTCGGCCCGCTGGTCGGCGCCCGGCGTCTCGAACGCCGTCCCGGCATCGGCGATTCGCGCCTTGGCCCGCGTCAGGCGCTGCTCCATCGCGCCTTCGCCCACGAGGAAGGCGCGTGCGATCTGCCGCACCGGCAGGCCGCAGACGACCCGCAGCGCCAGGGCGATCTGCTGCGTCGCCGGCAGCTCGGGATGGCAACAGATGAACAGCAGCCGCAGGATGTCGTCGCGGTACTGCTCGCTGTCCAGCCGGTCGGCCATCGCGCTCTCGGCATCGTCGAGGTCGGAGATCGTCGCCTCGTCGGGCAGCGCCACCTGCTTGGCGCGCCGGCGCACGTCGTCCATCGCCGCGTTGCGGCCGACGAAGATCAGCCAGGCGGCGGCATCGCGCGGCGGGCCATTCTGCGGCCAAGTGCGCAGCGCGCGCAGGCAGGCTTCCTGGAAAGCCTCTTCGGCCGTATCGAGATCGCGGAAATAGCGCAGCAGTGCCCCCATCGCCTGGGGACGCGCGGCGCTCAGGACCGCGTCGATCCAGCCGATATCGTTCACGCCGCCGGCTTCCGCTCGAGGGCGAGGCGATTGTCATGCAGCTCGGCCACCGGCCGGATCTCATAGCTGCCGGTCCCCGGATTGGCCTTGGCGAGGTCCTTGGCCGTCGCGATGGCCTGCTCGAGCGAGGCGCAGTCGATGATGTAGAAGCCCAGCAGCTGCTCCTTGGTCTCGGCGAAGGGACCGTCGATCACCAGCTCATCGCGCCCCTTGCGCAGGGTGGTGGCGGCCGTGGTCGGCAGCAGGCGAGCAACAGGCCCCAGTCGGCCCTGCTTGGCGAGCTTGTCCTGAACGACCATCAGCTTGGCCATGGTCTCGTCGTGGTACTCCTTGGACCACGCGCCGACCGCGTCCTCGGAGTTGTAGCAAAGGATAGCGTAAAGCATGGCAAGACCCTCGATTTTGCCTAGGACGAACGACCAGGTTTGATTCCGACAAGACCGGCGGAAAAATCGCCGCCTATCCGTCGTTGGAGGACATGGGCGCGGCGAAGGCTGTGCCGGCCTTCAGGATGCGATAGGCGCCGTGACGGATCTCGGCGGCGGTGACGATGCCGGTGCGGGCGCTGCCGCCATCCAGGCCCAGACGATCGCCCTCGAACAGATGCACGTCTTCCATGCCGCTGATGGCCTGATGCTTGTCGGGAGGTGTGTGGCCATGCACCACCAGTGTGCCCTTGAAGCCGCCCTTCCAGTCGAGGAAGCCATGGTTGATCCAGGCCCAGCGCGCCTCGGTGAAGATGGTCCAGGGCCGCGCCAGAAACTCGTCGGGGTCGGCGTGCGGGTCGAGTCCGCCATGGACGAACAGCGCATTGCCGAGCCGCACATGGCTGCGCATGCCCCACAGGCGATGGAAGACGGCCTCACCCAGCGCCGCCTTGAGCAGCGCCTGATCGGGCGGCGCATCGGGACGCCCGACGCGCTCGCGCATCTGCGCCAGGAATTTGTCGCCGCCCATGCGCTTGGAAAGCCACATCTGCTCGGCCTTGCGGGCATGCGGACCGTCGATCGCGGTGAGCAGCATCATGATCTCATGGTTGCCCATCAGGCGGTCGACACGGTCGACGCCATGGGCCTCCTCGTCACGCGCCCACTGCTCGAGCACCCCGATCGTGTCGGGGCCGCGATTGATCATGTCGCCGAGATAGATGATGCGCCGCTTGCCCTCGAAGTCATGGCCGAGGCGGGCGATGGCGCCCAGGAGCGCGCCGAGCTCGGCCGAGCAGCCGTGCACATCGCCGATCGCGAACACGCTGTCGCCGCCCACCGCGAACGGCGCGGGCTTCCAGTCGGAGATCTCGACGGGGAGGCCGAGGGTCGTGTCCATGCGGCCGATGCTAGCTCTATCCGGCCCGGCGCTCCACTGCCGCCCTTGGCGTGTTGGCAGGCGGCCGGCGCTCGAACTCCTCCTTGACGGTCCGATTGAGGTCGAAGCGCACGGCAGTCGCATCCTGGCGCGATACCCAGAGATGGGCCGCCAGCGTGTAGTTGTCGTTGGCCAGGCTCTCGACGCCGATGTCGGCGATGCGCAGCACCCGCTTGTCGCGCTCGATCAGCTCGCGCAGGCGGCCGATGGCGGCGCCGATATCGTCGTTGGCCGGCCGCTGGAAATGCAGCTCCAGGCGCGCGGTGCCGTGCCGCGTCGGCACGCGCACGATCTCGCCCCACAGCTTGCCGTTGGGGATGATGATGCGGGCGTTATCGTCGCCATCGATCTCGGTATAGAAGAGGTTGACCTCGCAGATCGTGCCGCCGACGCCGCCGGTCTCGATGCGATCGCCGATGTGGAACGGCCGGAACACCACCAGCATGATGCCGGCGGCGAGATTGCTGAGCGTGCCCTGCAACGCGAGGCCGATGGCGATGCCAAGCGCGCCCAGCACGGCCACGAAGCTCGTGGTGGCGATGCCGAAGGTCGTCATCACCGCGACGAAGGTGAAGACCAGCGCCGTGTAGCGCGCGCCATTGGCTAGGAAGAGGCCGACCGTGCGGTCGATGTGAGTGGATCGCTCGCACAGCCGGACCACGGTGCGATAGACGAGCCCCGACGCCATCCAGCCGACGATCAGGATGACGATCGCGCCGATCACACGCAGGCCATAGGTCGTCACCAGGGCGACGACCGCGTTGGCCGCATTGGTCCATTGGGCGCCGAAGTCCATGGGCAGGAAAACGTCCCGCCCGGCGGCAGGGTTGCCGCCGTCGCCGCCGGCTATAGGGCGTCGTTGTCGCGGATGAAGTCGCGGACGCGCGGCATAATCTGCTCGCGCCACTTGCGGCCGTTGAAGATGCCGTAATGGCCGACCCGCGGCTGCTCCCAGTGCACGTGACGCGCGCCGGGGATGTTGGGCGTCAGTGCGTGCGCGGCCTTGGTCTGGCCGACGCCAGAGATGTCGTCGAGCTCGCCTTCCACCGTCATCAGCGCGGTTTCGATGGCGGCGGGATCGATCTTGCGGCCGCGGCTCACCCACTCGCCGCGCGGCAGCTGGTGTTCCTTGAACACGACCTCGATGGTCTGCAGATAGAACTCGGCGGTGAGATCCATCACCGCGAGATACTCGTCATAGAAGGCGCGGTGGCTGTCGGCCGAATCGTCGTCGCCTTTGATGAGATGCTCGAACTGGCGCATGTGGGCGTTGATGTGCCGGTCGAGATTCATGCTGATGAAGGAGGTGAGCTGCAGGAAGCCCGGATAGACCCGCCGCATCGCGCCCGTGTAGTTGAAGGGCACCGTCGAGATCACGTTCTGGCGGAACCACATCATCGAGTTGCGCATTGCGAGATCATTGGGCGTGGTCGGGCTGACGCGCGTGTCGATCGGGCCGCCCATCAGGGTGATGGACTTGGGCTGACGCGGATCCTTGTCGGCCGCCATCAGCGCGGCCGCGGCCATTACCGGCACCGACGGCTGGCAGACCGCGATCACATGCACGTCGGGCCCGAGGTAGCGGCAGAACTCCATGACGTAGTCGACGTAGTCGTCGAGATCGAAGTTGCCCTGGGCGAGCGGCACCTCGCGCGCGTCGGCCCAGTCGGTGATGTGCACGTCGTGCTCGGGCAGCAGCGCCTCCACCGTGCCACGCAGCAGGGTGGCGAAGTGGCCGCTCATCGGCGCCACCACCAGCACCTTGGGATCGCGCCGTGTCGTGTCACGATGGAAGTGCAGGAGCTGGCAGAACGGCTTGCGCAGCAGGATCTCTTCGTTGACCGCGACCAGCTCGTTGTCGATCTGCGTGGTCGCCAGCCCGAAGGCAGGCTTGCCGTAGTTCTGGGTGAGCCGCGCCATGATCTCGGCGCCGGCGGCGACGGACTTGCCGAACCAGGTGTCGGTCAGCGGGTTGTACGGGCTTGAGTAGACCTGCTCGAGCGTGTTCGCCCAAAGGCGGACCGGGCTGGCGAGGTGACGCTGGAACTCATACGCCTGGTACATCCAAGAGGACGCTAACACGTTGATTTTCCTTTATTTAATTACATGTACCCGAGGGCAGGTACCACGCGGGTTAACGCGCCAGATATGGGGAGGGCCGCGCCCTCCTACCGCACCTTTTTTGTGACCGAAAAACGCCCCCTAACCCCGGCGCATATTCTACACCCGCGGTGTGTCGATGGCGACGGGAAGTTGCGGGCGCCTGGCGGTGCTAGAGCAGCCGTTGCACAGCCGCCGCAATCTGCTCGGCCTTGGCCTCGTGCGTGAAGTGGGTCCCAAAGCGGCCGTTGCGGTCGAGCAGATAGACGATCGAGGAGTGGTCCATCAGGTAAGGCCCGCCATCCTTGCCCGGCACCTTCTGGTAGTAGACGCGATAGGCGCGGGCGGCGTCGGCGATCTGCTGCGGCGTGCCCGTGAGACCGATGAAGCTTGGCCCGAAGTTCTCGACGTAGCCCTTCAGGAGCTTGGGCGTGTCGCGCTCGGGATCGATGGTGATGAATACCAGGTTCACCTTCTTCGCAGCGTCGGGACCGAGCTTGTCGATGGCGTTGGCCATCAGCAGCAGCGAGGTCGGGCAGACATCGGGACAGAAGGTGAAGCCGAAATAGATCAGGGTCGGCTTGCCCTTGAGGCTGTCGCTCGTGACGGTACGGCCGTCCTGGTCGGTGAGGGCGAAGGGCCCGCCGATCGCGGGCTTGCCGCCTTGATATGCATCCCAGCCGATCCACACGGCGGCGCCGGCGAGGACGGCGATCCAGACGCCGAGCAGCGCCTTCATCGTACGTGACATGGGGCGAAGATGGGCTGCGTCGGGTGGCTCGACAAGCCGGACGGCTGGTCGCACAAGAGGAGTTGATGAGTACCGATCTTGTTCGGCTGACGCAGGCTGCCGACTACGCCGCCCGCCAGCACATCGCCCAGCGCCGCAAGGGCGAGCGCGCAGAACCCTATATCAACCATCTTACCGAGGTGGCGGCGCTGCTCGCCGAGGCGACCGACGGCAACGACATCGTGCTGCTCATGGGCGGCCTGCTGCACGACACGCTGGAGGATACCGACGCCACCTATGAGGATCTGCAGGAGCGCTTCGGACCCGACGTCGCCAGCCTGGTGGCCGAGGTGACCGACGACAAGTCGCTGCCCAAGGAGGAGCGCAAGCGCCTGCAGATCGAGAAGACCGCCGGCAAGTCCCGGCGCGCCAAGCTGCTCAAGATTGCCGACAAGACGTCCAATCTGCGCAGTCTTGTAGCCAGTCCGCCAGCCGGCTGGTCGCGGCAGAGGCTCAGCGACTATGTCGTGTGGGCGCATGATGTCGTACGCTCCTGCCGCGGATTGAACCCGCGGCTGGAGGCCGCCTTCGACGCCGCCCATCAGGAGGCCAGCCGCCAGTTCGGCTGAGAGGAAACGCCATGTTCTACGATGCCGCCAAGCGTGATCACGGCCTGCCGCAGGACCCGCTGAAGTCGCTGGTCGTGCCGCGGCCGATCGGCTGGATCTCGACCGTCGACCGCCAGGGCCGCGTCAACCTCGCGCCCTACAGCTTCTACAATGCCGTGAGCGAATTCCCGCCCATCGTCTGCTTCGCTATCACCGGCACCTACGGCAGCACGCCGACCAAGCACAGCCGCATGAATGCCGAATCGACCGGCGAGTTCGTCGTCAACATGGTGAGCGAGAGCCTGAAGGAGCAGATGAACGTCACGACCACCATGGTCGAGTTCGGCGTCGACGAATTGAAGCTCGCGGGCCTGACGCCCGAGCCCAGCACCCTGGTGAAGCCGCCGCGCGTGAAGGAATCGCCGGTGGCGCTCGAGTGCCGCTATTGGCGCACCATCGAATTGCCGGTCGAGAAGGGCCATGAGACCAAGCGCGGCTCGGTGGTGTTCGGCCAGGTGGTGGGCGTGCATATCGACGACAGCATCATCAAGGACGGCCGCATCGACACGCTCGCCTTCAGGCCGGTCGCGCGGCTCGGCTACAGCGAATACACCACGACCGACAATGTCTGGCGCATGCGAAGGCCGGACGACCCGAAGTATCAGTGAAGGGAGCGCGGGCCTCCAGGTCCGCATCATGCTCATGGCTGGGAGCGCGGCACTCCAGTGCCGCTCGTGCGGTGCTGAAACAATATATGATGCGCCACTTACGACGGAGTTTACTCCGTCGCTAGCGGCGCGCTCCCGGCAAAGACTCATGAGCGGACCTGGAGGTCCGCGCTCCGAAGAGTACGAGCCGGCCGGAAGCTCGCGGTCCGGAAGATCAGTGCGCCCGCACCACCGGTGCCACCGACCGGGCAATCGCCAGTAGCCGCTTGTCGGCCATCGCCTCGCCCATCAGCATGAAGCCGACCGGCAGCTCGCCCGCTGCATGGCAGGGCAGGCTGATGGCGCAGCGGTCCAGGAAGTTGCCGGCCGTGGTGTTGCGCAGCAACAGCATGTTCTTCTTCGTGAACCCGTCCGGTGTCGAGACCTCCTCGAGGGTCGGCGCGGCGATGGCGCAGGTCGGCATGACCACGGCGTCGTAGTTGGACGTGATCGCCGACACCCGCTTCTGCAGGTCGGCGCGGGCGGCCAAAAGGTCGATATAGTCGGCGGCGCCCATCTCCTTGCCGCGCATGATGCGCGGGTAGACGAGCTGGTCGTAGTCCTTCCCCCTGCGCTCGATCAGCTGGCGGTGCCAGGCATAGGCCTCGGCGGCAGCGAAGGTGCCGCGCGCGTTGATGGTGTTGAGCTCGTTCAGCTCCGGCAGGTCGATCTTCTCGATCTTCACGCCGAGGCCCGCCAGCGCCTTCAAGGCGCGCTCGAAGGCGGTCGCGACCACGGGCTCGAGGTCGTCCATCACGAAGTGCATGGGCACGGCGAAGCGCAGGCCGGCGAGCGGGGCAGAGGCGGGGATGGCGACCGGCTCGCCGGCGAACACCGCATCGACGATGGCGCAGCATTCGACCGAATTGGCGAGCGGCCCGATGGAGTCGAGCGAGGTCGAGAGCGGCACCACGCCGTCGATCGGCACGCGCCGCGCCGTTGGCTTGAAGCCCACGATGCCGCAGACCGCAGCGGGGATGCGGACCGAGCCGCCGGTGTCGGTGCCGAGCGCCGCCACAGCCATGCGATCGGCGACCGACACGGCTGCACCCGACGAGGAGCCGCCGGGCACGCGCTTGCGGTCGGAGGGATTGCCCGGTGTGCCGTAATGCGGGTTGAAGCCCACGCCCGAGAAGGCGAACTCGCTCATGTTGGTGCTGCCGACGATCACAGCGCCGGCCGCGCGCAGCCGCGCCACGACCGGCGCGTCTTCCTCGGCCGGCGGCGCATCGTCGAGCGCCTTGGAGCCGGCGAGCGTCGTCTCCTCGGCGACGTTGCACAGGTTCTTGATCGAGACCGGGATGCCCGCCAGCAGAGACGGCACCAGGCCGGCATGGCGCAACCCGTCGCTGGCGTCGGCCGCGGCCGAGGCCTGCTCGCGCCAGACCTTGATGAAGGCTCTGCTGCCTTCACCGTCGGTATCTTCGATGCGTTCGAGCGCCTCTTCGGTGAGCTTGCGCGAGGTGGTGCGGCCGGCGGCCAGGTCTGCAGCGAGTTGCTGGATCGTCGGGTTGGCCATCGGACTCCTTACATCTACTTCGCGCGGTTCTTCACCAGATCGTCTACCACAGCGGGGTCCGCCAGAGTCGACGTGTCGCCGAGATTGCTGAAGTCGTTTTCGGCGATCTTGCGCAGGATGCGGCGCATGATCTTGCCCGAGCGTGTCTTGGGCAGGCCGGGCGCCCACTGGATGACGTCGGGCGTGGCGATCGGGCCGATCTCCTTGCGCACCCAGGCGACCAGCTCCTTGCGCAGCTCCTCGGAATGCTGCTCACCGGCCTTCAAGGTCACATAGGCATAGATGCCCTGGCCCTTGATGTCGTGCGGATAGCCCACCACGGCGGCTTCGGCGACCTTCTGGTTGCCGACCAGGGCGCTCTCGACCTCGGCGGTGCCGATGCGATGGCCCGAGACGTTGATCACGTCGTCGACGCGCCCGGTGATCCAGTAGTAGCCGTCCTCGTCGCGCCGCGCGCCGTCACCCGTGAAATACTTGCCGGGATAGGTCCTGAAGTAGGTGTCGATGAAGCGCTGGTGGTCGCCATAGACCGTGCGCATCTGGCCGGGCCAGGAGTTGATCAGGCAGAGATTGCCGGTGGCAGCGCCCTGCAACTCCTTGCCCTCGGCATCGACCATCACCGGCTGCACGCCGAAGAACGGCCGCGTCGCTGAGCCGGGCTTGAGCTTGGTGGCGCCGGGCAATGGGGTGATCAGGATGCCGCCGGTCTCGGTCTGCCACCAGGTGTCGACGATGGGGCAGCGCGAATCGCCGACGACGCGGTAGTACCACAGCCACGCCTCGGGATTGATCGGCTCGCCGACCGAGCCCAGCAGGCGCAGGCTCTTGCGCGTCGCCTTCTTCACCGGCGCCTCGCCCTCGCGCATCAGGGCGCGGATGGCGGTCGGCGCGGTGTAGAAGATGCTGACCTCGTGCTTGTCGATCACCTGCCAGAAGCGGCTGGAATCGGGATAGTTCGGCACGCCCTCGAACATCAGCGTGGTCGCGCCGTTGGCCAGCGGCCCATAGACGATGTAGCTGTGGCCGGTGACCCAGCCCACGTCGGCGGTGCACCAGTAGACGTCACCGTCGTGGTAGTCGAACACGTACTGGTGGGTCATCGAGGCGAAGACGATGTAGCCGCCGGTCGTGTGCAGCACGCCCTTGGGCTTTCCGGTCGAGCCCGAGGTGTAGAGGATGAAGAGCGGATCCTCGGCGCCCATCGGCTCGGGCTTGCAGTCGGCCGGGACCTTGGCCGCGATCTCGTGCCACCAGACGTCGCGGCCGGCATCCCAAGCGATCTTGCCGCCGGTGTGGCGCACGACCAGCACCTTCTTCACGCCCGGCGCCTTCTTCAGCGCCTCGTCGGTATTGGCCTTGAGTGGCACCGGCTTGCCGCCGCGCAGGCCCTCGTCGGCGGTGATGACGACATTGCTCTCGCAGTCGACGATGCGGTTGGCGAGGCTGTCGGGCGAGAAGCCGCCGAACACCACCGAATGGATCGCGCCGATGCGCGTGCAGGCGAGCATCGCGTAGGCCGCTTCGGGGATCATCGGCAGGTAGATGGTGACGCGATCGCCCTTCTTGACGCCGAGTTCCTTCATGGCGTTGGCCATGCGGCAGACCTCGGCATGCAGCTCGCGGTAGGTGATGTGCTTGGACTTGGAAGGATGGTCGCCCTCCCAGATGATCGCCGTCTGGTCGCCGCGCGTGGCGAGATGCCGGTCGATGCAGTTGGCCGACACGTTCAGCATGCCGTCGTGGTACCAGCGGATATGGACGTTGCCGTTGTAGTCGACGTCGCGCACTGCGCCCGGGCTGTAGGGCTTGATCCAGTCGATGCGCTTGCCGTGCTCGCCCCAGAACTTGGCGGGGTCCTTGACCGAGGCGTCGTACATCGCCTTGTACTTGGCGTCGTCGACATAGGCGCGCTTGGCCCATTCGCTCGTGACGTCGATCAGTTCATCAGCCATCGATTCCTCCCGCCCGTTTGTGCGGCGATTTCCGCCGTTTTTAGCTCGCCATCGCCGGTCCCGGCAATTCGACTTTGGACTGGCTTCTGTGCCACGCCACCACCCCGAACAGCAGGATGACCAGGGGCATCATCGGCAGGCCGAGCTGGTTCAGGCTCCAGCCCAGAGGCGCCAGCAGCCACAGCGTGAGATGGATCAGGCGCTCCAACGGATAGAGGCCTTGTGCCACTCCCATGCGAAATAACGCGACGACCGCCGGCATCAGCAGCAGCAGGTCGTAGTTCAACGCATAGGGCGACACCAGGAACGTCGCGGCGGCGAGAACGGCGATGCGTGCATTGGACGCGGCGTGGCGCCGGAAGGCGAACCACACGGCGACAATGGCCAGCACGGACGCCGCGAGTTGCAGGAGGTTGCTGACGGCGGGTGGCAGGCCGACGATGCGGGCCATGGCGAGCGGCGTCGTCATCTGCATGTAGACGCGCTCGAACGTCTCGTTCACGACAGTGGGCGAGCTTGCCGCGCGCGCGGCGTCGATGAACGCCGCCCAGATCTCCGCGCCAAGCACGATGGCACTCAGCAGCGCCAGCGCGATGGCCGTGCCGATGGTCCAGGCGAGGGCGCGCCATTGCCGCGCCGCGACCAGGGCCAGCGGCACCAGCACCCAGAGCTGCGGCTTGTAGCTCAGCGCGCCCAGCAGCAGCCCGGCCAGCGCCGGCGCGCGCTCGACCAGCCGCAATCCGCCATAGAACAGGCCAAGGCTGAGGAACGTGTTCTGGCCGGCCATCGCCGTCCACACCGCGGCGGGCGACACGAGAATGGCAAGCCAGCCCCACCAATCGCGACGGCCCTCGAGGGCGGTGGCGATGCCCGCGGTCACGGCCATGAACAAGCCATAGGCCTTGCCGACCGCGAAGGCGCCGAAGGGCAGCACCAACAGCAACCACGTCGGTGGATAGAGGAACGGCCGGAACTGCACCGCCTCTGGCAGGCGACCGGCATGGAGCGCGTTCTGGAACGCCGTGAAGGCGCCGATGTCGTAGATCAGCGCCGCCTTGCCCTCGAGCCAGGCGCGGGCGGCGGCATGGAAGACGAGAAAGTCGGGAAACGGCGGATAGAGCGAGGGCCCGATCAGCGGGCCGCCCGACCAGCCGAGAATGAGATAGAGCGCGTCGTAGAGCCCGACGATGGCGCAGAAGCAGCCGGCGATGACGAGGTCCCGCCGTCCGTTCCGCCGTCCTGGCGTCATGCGGTGAACCAGGTCGTGAAATCCTGCAGCGGCGCGCGCTCGGTGATCAGGTTGTTGGGCACCGCGTCGGCATCGGCGTAGCCCAGCGCCAGGCCGCAGATCACGATCTGCTCGTCGGGAATTTTCAGTTCGCGGCGCACGACATGCTGGTAGCGGCTGAAGGCGGCCTGAGGGCAGGTGTGTAATCCCTTCTCGCGCGCCAGCAGCATCAGCTGGTCGAGGAAGATGCCGCAGTCGATCCACTGGCCGTTGCCCATGCCGCGCTCGACACAGAGGATCATGCCGACCGGCGCATCGAAGAAGTCGTAGTTCTTGCGGAACTGCTTCAGCATGCCGGCGGCGTCGCCGCGCGGCACGCCGAGCAGGGTGTAGAGCTGCTTGCCGACCAGCTTGCGGCGCGCGTCGTAAACCGCTGCGAATTCCTTGGGGTAGACGTTGTATTCGGCGCCCGGCCCGTTATCGCCCTCGTCCATCGTCTTGAGGATCGCCGCCGACAGGCGCTTACGCGCCTCGCCCAGGGTGACGTAGAGCTTCCACGGCTGCAGGTTGCCGTTGGAGGCGGCGCGGCTCGCAGTGCTGATGATCCATTCGATGTCGGCCTTCGACACCGGATCGGGCTTGAACACGCGCATGGAGCGGCGGGAGTTGATGGCTTCGGACACGCGCATGAAAAGTCAGCTCCGGTTTAGATGGCGGCGCAGGAAGTCGAACAGCTTACGCCGGGTCTGTGCGTTCTGCTGCTCGGTGAAGAAATGCGTACCGCCAGGCACGATGAAGGTCTCGACCTCCTTGCCATGGCTTTTCAACGCCTCGGCCATGGCCTCGACCTGCGCGACCGGCACGTTCTCGTCGCGGTCGCCATGGACCAGCAGCACCGGCGCGTCGATCTGCGCCACCCGCAGGATGGGCGAGCGCACCGGCAGCCCCTCGGGTCCACAGAGATCGTCGAGATAGTCGCGCACATAGGGGTTGGCTTCGTACCAGCGCGCCAGGTCGGTCGGGCCGTAGAACGACGCGACGGCGCGGATCGGCGGCTTGTGCGCCGCGGCCAGCAGGGCCACCTGACCGCCCATCGAGGCGCCGACCAGGGCGATGCGGTCCTTGTCGACCAGGGGCCGCTTGGCCAGCCAGTCGA
This sequence comes from Reyranella sp., assembly GCA_016780605.1. Lineage (GTDB taxonomy): Bacteria > Pseudomonadota > Alphaproteobacteria > Reyranellales > Reyranellaceae > Reyranella. Next base: position 11,628 of record JADHLS010000001.1, on the reverse strand, counting down.
TCGCCGCCAGCACGTCGAGCGGCTGGCGCAGCCCCTGGTCGTTCTCGCCCTCCGAGCCCAGCCAGCCGCGCAGCGACAGGGCGAGGGCGACGTAACCGTTGGCCGAGAAGGCGCGGGCCAGGCCCACCATGTTGTGGGCATGGCCGGCAAAGCCGTGCAGCAGGATCACCGCTGGATAAGGCGGGTTGCCGGCCTGCGGCTTGAAGAAGTAGCCGCCCAGGGTGACGCCGTGGCCCGGCACATGCACCGGCTCGGCGTCGGGAACGTCGGGCAGCTCGGTCCAGCGATGCGCCACCTCGATGGGCACGCCGTCGGGATCGCGAAAGGCGACCGAGTAGTAGCCCGGCGCGAAGTAGTCGAGCTCCTTGGGCGGCTGCAGGATCTCCGCGCCCGCTTCCTTGAGCTCGGCGAATACCTGGTCGACCTGGGCGCGGCTTTCGGCCGAGACGGCGAGCCACAGCGCGCCCGGTCCGTAGGAGATGCCCTCCTTGGCCTGGCGCATCACGAAATGGTCGTAGCCGCGCGACCACATCACGCGATCGTTGCCGGCCCATACGCGATGGAAGCCCAGCATGGGCAGCCACAGGCGATGGAAGGCCACCGAGCGCGCGAGGTCGCTCACCTCGATGGCGGCGCCGGCGAAGGACGGGCGTGACCGCATCGGCACGCTGTCAGCGTTCCGGCAGCCCGAGCAGGCGCTGCTCATCGCGCCGCAGGTGCTCTTCGCCGGCCAGGAAGAACTCGTCGAGCTGCGGCGGCTTCACCGTGGTGCTGCTCAGCATGGCATGCGCCTGGCCGCGGTGATGGATCTGGTGCTGGAAGAGGTGCTCCAGGATCGAGGCGACCGATGTCGGCGGCGGCGCGCGGTTGGGCCTCGGCAGGACCAGCCCTTCGGCCAGGCTCGCGTCGGTCTGGCGCTCGCAGAAGGCGACCAGGCGGCGGTCGCTCAGCCGCTGAGCGTCGTAGAGCTGCTGGGCGTCGGGATAGTCCGGCGGCGGGTCGTCATAGCGCTTCAGCACCGTTGGATCGCGGTGCAGCGCGTCGATGTAATAGATGTCGACCCACAGGATGTGGTTCAGCGTCGCCCGCAACGACGGGAAGAAGCCCGTGCGGTGCTGGGCGAACTCTCCCGGCGTCAGCGCCTTGCACGCGGTCAGCAGCCGGTGATTGGACCAGGCATTGTTGCCGGCCATGGCGACGAAGTGATTGACCAACCCCGTCGTCGCCATGACCGTTTCGTCTTACGCCGCCTGCGCCAGATTGCGCAGCACGTAGTGCAGCACGCCGCCGTTCTTGAAGTACTCGATCTCCTCGGCGGTATCGATGCGGCAGGTGAGGACCACCGTCTCCTTGGTGCCGTCGCGGCGATGGATGGTGAGCGGCACGTCCATGCCGGGCTTGAGGCCACCCTCGATGCCGCCGACGTCGAAGCTCTCGTGGCCCGTGAGGTTCAGCGTCTTGCGCGTCATGCCGTCCTTGAACTGCAGCGGCAGCACGCCCATGCCGACCAGGTTCGAGCGATGGATGCGCTCGAAGGTCTCGCACACCACGGCCTTCACGCCGAGCAGGTTCACGCCCTTGGCCGCCCAGTCGCGCGAGCTGCCGGTGCCGTATTCCTTGCCGGCGATCAGGATCTGCGGCGTGTGCTCCTTCTTGTAGCGCATCGCCACGTCGTAGATCGGCTCGGGCTGGTCGGTCTGGAAGTGGTGGGTGAAGCCACCCTCGACGCCCGGAACCATCTCGTTCTTGAGACGGATGTTGGCGAAGGTGCCGCGCATCATCACCTCGTGATTGCCGCGCCGCGTGCCGTACTGGTTGAAGTCCTTCACCTCGACGTTGTGTTCCATAAGATACTTGCCGGCCGGGCTGTCCTTCTTGATCGAGCCGGCCGGCGAGATGTGGTCGGTGGTGATCGAATCGCCGAACTGGCCGAGCGGGCGGGCGCCCTCGATGTTGCCGATCGCGCCCGGCGTCTTGCCCATGCCGTCGAAGTAGGGCGGGTTGCGGACGTAGGTCGACTTGTCGTCCCACGAATAGGTCAGCGTCGGCTTGGTCTTGATACCGCGCCAGAACTTGTCGCCCTTGAAGACGTCGGCGTAGCGCTTCTTGAAGGCCTTGGCCGTCACGAACTTGTCGACCAGCTTGGAGACCTCGGCGTTCGACGGCCAGATGTCCTTGAGGTAGACCGGCTTGCCGCCCTTGCCGATGCCGATCGGATCCTTGGTGATGTCGATCTTCATCGAGCCCGCCAGCGCGTAGGTCACGACCAGCATGGGCGAGGCGAGGTAGTTGGCGCGGGTCAACGGATTGACGCGGCCCTCGAAGTTGCGGTTGCCCGACAGCACGGCGCAGACCACGAGGTCGGCGTCGTTGATCGCCTTGGTCACCGGATCGGGCAGGGGGCCGGAGTTGCCGATGCAGCTGGTGCAGCCATAGCCCACGAGGTTGTAGCCGATCTTGTCGAGGTCCTTTTGCAGGCCCGAGGCGGCGAGATACTCGGTGACGACCTGCGAGCCCGGCGCCAGCGAGGTCTTGACCCACGGCTTCACCTTGAGCCCGTGCTTCACCGCGTTGCGCGCGATTAGGCCGGCGCCAAGCATGACGTAGGGGTTCGAGGTGTTGGTGCAGGAGGTGATGGCGGCGATGACGATGTCGCCGTGGCCGAGGTCGTAGTCGACGCCCTCGCACTTCACGCGCTTGCCGTCATCCTTGCGGTCGAACTCCTTCTCCATGTTGGCGACGAACTGCGACGCCGCCTGGCTGAGCGGCACGCGGTCCTGCGGGCGCTTCGGACCGGCGAGGCTCGGCTCGACCTCGCTGAGGTCGAGATGCAGCGTGTCCGTGAAGACGGGCTCGGGCGACTTCTTGGAGCGCCACAGGCCCTGCTTCTTGGCATAGGCCTCGACCAGCTTGGCGGCAGGGCCGCGATTGGTCGTCCTGAGGTAGCCCAGCGTGATCTCGTCGGTCGGGAAGAAGCCGCAGGTCGCGCCGTACTCGGGCGCCATGTTGGCGATGGTGGCGCGGTTGGCGAGCGGCAGGTCGTCGAGGCCCTCGCCGTAGAATTCGACGAACTTGTTGACCACGCCCTTCTTGCGCAGCATCTGCGTCACGGTGAGCACGAGGTCGGTCGCCGTCGCGCCCTCCCGCAGCTTGCCGCTCAGCTTGAAGCCGATGACGTCGGGAATGACCATCGGCATGGCCTGGCCGAGCATCGCCGCCTCGGCCTCGATGCCGCCGACGCCCCAGCCCAGCACCGAGAGGCCGTTCACCATGGTGGTGTGGCTGTCGGTGCCGACCAGCGTGTCGGGATAGGCGATGGTTTCCTTGCCTTCCTTCTTGGTCCACACGACCTGCGCCAGGAACTCGAGGTTCACCTGGTGGCAGATGCCGGTGCCCGGCGGCACGACCCGGAAGTTGTCGAACGCCATCTGGCCCCAGCGCAGGAACTGGTAGCGCTCGAGGTTGCGCTCGTACTCCAGCGCCACGTTGGCCTTGAAGGCGCTGGTGTTGCCGAAATTGTCGACGATCACCGAGTGGTCGATCACCAGGTCGACCGGCACCAGCGGATTGATCTTCTTGGCGTCGCCACCGAGCTTGCCCATGGCGTCGCGCATGGCGGCGAGGTCGACCACCGCCGGCACGCCGGTGAAGTCCTGCATCAGGACGCGGGCGGGGCGGAAGTTGATCTCCTTGACCGACTTGCCGCCGTTCTTCAGCCAGTCGGCGAAGGCGGTGATGTCGGTCTTCTTGACGGTCGTGCCGTCCTCATGCCGCAGCAGGTTTTCCATCAGGACGCGCAGTGAAAAGGGCAGGCGGCTGAGATCGCCGGCCTCCTTCTCGACGGCCTTGAGGCTGAAATACGTGTAGCTCCGGTTGCCGACCTTCAGCGTCTTGCGAGCCTTGAAGCTGTTGGGATGGGCGGCGGCCATATCTTACTCCTGAGGTCGATGCGTGCGGGCGGGTGGCAAAATAGGGGCATGTAGGGGCACAGGCAATCGGCGGATGCGGGCGCGCGGGCGTTGTGCCAGATTGCGGGAATGCAGCCGAAAATCGCCCGGATTCTCCTGGCTTTTGCAGGGCTCGTGCTGGCCTCCTGCGATGCTGTCGCTCAGCGCAATGCCGCTGATTCGTGGGATCCTTCGGCGCGCGAGTTCGGCCGCCTGCCGATCGAGCCCAGCCTGCCGGCCGACCAGCGCAACAACACGCTGGAGGCGCTGAACAAGATCCTGGCGAGCCCCAAGCTCTCGGCCTTCGACCGCTCGATCTATCTCAGCATCCGCGCCTACCAGCTGAACCGGCTGGGTCGCGCCGCCGACAGCCAGAAGGACATTGCCGAGATGGGCAAGGTCCTGCCGGCCGCCTGGCCGCTCGTGCTGTCGGGCACGGTGCCCGAGCTGGCCGGTGGCGGTGATCGGGCCGCGGCGCTGCGCACGCTCGACAGCGCCCTGCAACAGAAGCCGGGTGATTCCTGGCTGGTGATCGCCCAGGCGCAGGTCTACATGCAGCTCGCCGACTATCCGCGCGCCGTTGCCCTGCTGAACGAGGCGCTCGCCGGCTCGACCACGCCGGCCGACCGCCGCACCGCGCTCTACTATCGCGGTCACGCCCATTTCAATCTCGGCCAGTACGCCGAGGCGGCGGCCGATTTCGACGCCACTCTGGAAGGCCGCACCTCGTTCAAGGCGCGCCTGACGCCACTGTTGTGGCGCTACGCTGCCCAGGTTCGGGCGCGCCGCGATGCCCGCGGCCAGCTTGCCAAGGATCTCGGCAACGAGAACCTCGACGAGTGGCCCGCGCCGATCGCCAAGTTCCTGCTCGGCAAGCTGTCGGGCGGCGAGCTCGAGGTGATCGCCGAGACCGACGACAACGCCAAGCGCGGCAACGGCAAGTGCGCCGCCGCCTTCTTCATGGGCATGGACGCGCTCCGCCGCGGCGACAAGAACCGCGCCCGCGAACAGCTCCTGCTGACCCAGGCCCGCTGCCCGACCGTGTCCGAGCTGAACTGGGCGGCATCGAGCGAGTTGAAGCGGCTTTGATAGAGCTTCCTCCCCATCGCGGAGTCCGCGATGGGGAGGTGCCCGCGAAGCGGGCGGAGGGGTCATGAGCACCAGTACTGATCGTTCATGACACCTCCGTCGGCGTATGACGCCGACACCTCCCCGGCTTCGCTGGAGAGGAATGCTCACTCAACGCTCGGGCAGGGTGATCTTCGCGTCGCGCAGCGCCGTCTCGATCGCCGGGATGCCCGACGTGTCGCCGGCCTTGCATTTCTCGACACCGGCCTTGGCCGCCAGGTTCTGCGGCTGCTCGCCCTTCTTCTGGCTCTGGTCGAGCAAGGCTTCGTACTTGGTGACCAATGCCGAGCAGTACTTGGCATCGCCCAACTGGGCAAACGCGATGCCGGGCAGCGCCGCGGCTGCGACGACCAGCAAACTCTTCAGAGGTGCGTTCATGATTTCCTCCATCGCTCGATGATCGAGCAATGGCTAGATGCTGCCCGAAGCGGGCCGCAATCTGGCCGTGCCGTTACGCACGACTGACGGGTCGATTACAGGGCTGTCAGCCAACCAGCGCCAGCGGAGCGATGAAGCGCGCGATCTCCGACAACACATACGCCGGCTGCTGCAGATGCGGACTGTGTCCGCAGTCCGGCACCAACCGCGTCTCGCAGTAGCCGCCGACCTTGCCGGCGATGATGCCGAGCTGCAGCTCGCTGCCGTATTCGTCGTCCTCGCCCTGGAGCGCCTGCACCGGCACGACGATGCTGGGCAGCCGCCCGTCGGCATCCATCGGCTCGAAGCCCGGCGCCACCCAGGCGTCGGACCACAGGGCGAACGCGCCGTCGGTATTGTCGCCGTGATATTTCATCAGCCGTTGCCGCAGCTCGCCCGCGGCGAAGGCCTCACGCGCCTTGACGATGCTCGCCACGCACACCGGCTCGTTGATGGCGTGGGCGGCAAGCGTCACCACCGCGCGCAGCGGCTCGGGATCGGCGGCGGCATAGTTCAAGGCGATCGTGCCGCCGTCGCTGTGGCCCACCAGCACGCAGTCCTCGACGCCGAGCCGCTCCAGCAGATGGGGCAGCACCCGGTCGGCCTCGATCTCCATGTAATGCACGCCGGGATCGGCCGGCCATGGGCTCGACCGGCCGTAGCCGGTGCGGTCGTAGACGATGCCGTTGCAGCGCGTGGCGTCGCACAGTTTCTGAGGAAAATCGCGCCACATCTCGATGCAGCCCAGGCCCTCGTGCAGGAACACCAGGGTCGTGCGGTCGAGCCCGTCCTCTTGCCGGGGCGACAGCCGGCGCACGCGCAGGCGCCGGTCGCCGAGATCGATCAGCGGGTCGGGCAGCTGGTCGGGCAGTTCGTCGGGGGAAGGCACCCCGCAGATGTAGCCGGGAGCGGACAGGCTGAGAAGGCGACAGTCCTGACTTCGACGGCGGTCGGTATTAGGATCGACCGCGGGGAAACAACCGAGCGGGGGAGGGCCGCACCGATGAGGGTCCTTCTCGTCGAGGACAGTGTCGAGCTTGTCACCTTGCTCAAGAAAGGCCTGACGCAGGGAGGCTTTTCCGCGGACTCCGTGCGCACCGCCGCCGACGCCGCCCATGCGCTGGCGGCCATGCGCTATGCCGCCGTCGTGCTCGATCGCGGCCTGCCCGACGATGACGGGCTGAGCGTGCTGCGCGACATGCGCCGGCGCGGCGATCCGACGCCGGTGCTGGTGCTGACGGCGCGCGACGGCGTCACCGACCGGGTGGCCGGCCTGCGCGACGGCGCCGACGATTACATGGCGAAACCCTTCGCCATGGAGGAGCTGGTGGCGCGCCTGCAGGCGCTGCTGCGCCGCTCCGACAATCTGCTCGGTCGCCGCTTGACCTTCGGCAACGTGGCGCTCGACACCGAGGGCCGCCAGGTGATCATCGACGGCGTCGTTCGCTCCTTCCCCGCGCGCGAGACGGCGGTGCTGGAGATCCTGCTTCGACGCAGCGGCAACGTCGCGCCCAAGCGGCTGTTCGAGGACCATTTGTTCGGCCTGTCGGGCGACGTCGGTTCCAACGCCGTCGAGGTCTATGTCCATCGCCTGCGCAAGATGCTCGCGGATGCCGGTGCGACGGTGAAGATCCATACCGTGCGCGGCGTCGGCTACCTGATGGCGGAGGAAAAGCCGGCATGAGGACGCCGTGAACCGCTTTCACTCGATCCTCTCGCGCGTCGTCGCCCTGCACGTCGTGGCGATCGCGGTGATCTCGATCGTGATGCCGCTGGCGCTCTATTGGCTGCTCAACGAGGCGGCCAACGGCCTGCACCGCGATGCGCTGCGCAGCCAGGCCGTGACCATCAGCGGCTTTCTCAGGCCGCAGCCCGAGGGCGGCGTCGCGATGGACATCCCGCCCGAGATGCAGGCGCTTTACGCCGGCAGCTACGGGCTCTACGCCTTTGCCGTGCTCGATCCGTCGGGCAAGGTCCTGTTCACCTCGCGCAACGACGGCGGGGCGCTGTTCCCGCCGGAACAGAGCCACGTCGGCGATTGGGCGATGCGCCGGCGCAGTACCGGCTCGGTGCTGTTCGGCGTCACGGTGGCGCGTGCCATCGACGGACATCCCTATCTGATCCAGGTCGCCCAGGACCTGTCGCACCGCGACGTCATCATCGACGACATCGTCGCCTCGTTCTTCCCCAGCGTCGCCTGGATCACGTTTCCGCTTCTGATGGCGTTGCTGCTGATCGACATCATGATCTTCCGCCGCGCGCTCAAGCCCGTGAACGAAGCCTCGACGACAGCGGCATCGATCGGACCGACCAGCACCGAGGTGCGCCTGTCGGAGGCGTCGATGCCGAGCGAGGTCGTCCCGCTGGTCCATGCCGTCAACCAGGCGCTCGACCGTCTCGAGAAGGGCTTCCGCGCCCAGCGCGAGTTCACGGCCGACATGGCGCACGAGTTGCGCACGCCGCTCACCATCATCCGTGCGCGCATCGACTCGCTGGAGCCCGGGCCGGCGCGCGACGCCTTGCGCACCGACCTCGAGAACATGACCCGCATCGTCAACCAGGTGATGGACATCGCCGAGCTGGAAAGCTTCATCGTCGCGGGCGATGCGCGGGCCGACCTGCAGGCGGTGTGCGCCGATGCCGTGGCGTTCATGGCTCCGCTCGCCGTCGGACAGTCCAAGAGCATCGCGCTCAGCGGCGCCGAAAAGCCGGTCTGGGTGCTGGGCCACTCGGAGGCCCTGTTCCGGGCCGTGCGCAACCTGATCGAAAACGCCATCCGCCACACGCCGGCCGGCGGCGCGATCGAGGTCGAGGTCACGGATGATGCCATGGTGCGGGTGCTCGACGAGGGCCCGGGCGTGGCCGAGGCCGAGCGGGAGTCGATCTTCCGGCGTTTTTGGCGGCGCGACCGCAGCCGGGCCGACAGCCGCGGCCTGGGTCTGGCCATCGTGTCGCGCGTGGCCGAGACCCACGACGGCAGCGTCACCGTCGAGAACCGGCCGACCGGAGGGGCCGCTTTCACGCTGCGCCTGCGACCGGCGCCCCCGCGACCTGCGGCTACGACCTTGGCCGGCTTGACCGCCGCGAAATGACTGTGGCTATGTGCCGGAAGCGCTGAACGACCAACAAGAAGACGGCGATCACTGGGAGCGCGGAGCAGGGGATGACGACGGGACCGGCCGATACCGCGACCGACGCTCGGGACACGTTTCCCAAGCTTCTGGCGATGCGCGCCCGCACCGGGCCCGACCGTCCGGCGTACCGGGAAAAGGAATACGGCATCTGGCAGACCTATCGCTGGGCCGATGTCGCGGCCGAGGTCCACCGGTTTGCCGCCGGCCTCGCCGACCTCGGGTTTCGCCGCGGTGACCGGCTGATCGTGGTGGGCGACAACCGCCCGCGCCTCTACTGGTCGATGTGCGCGGCGCAGTCGCTGGGCGGCGTGCCGGTGCCGGTCTATCAGGATTCGGTGACCGACGAGCTCGCCTATGTCGTCGAGCATGCGGGCGCCCGCTTCGCCCTGGGCGAGAACCAGGAGCAGGTCGACAAGCTGCTCGAGATCCAGAAGCGGGTGCCGACGCTTCAGGTGGTGATGTACGAGGACCCGCGCGGGTTGCGCCATTACGAGGGCCTGCTGTCGATCGAGGAGGTCCAGGCGCGCGGCGCCAGACGGCTCGAGGTGGCGCCCGATCTGGTGACGGCCGAGGTCGCCAAGGGCCGCGGCTCGGACGATGCCATCATGCTCTACACCTCGGGCACGACGGGACGGCCCAAGGGCGCGGTGCTGAGCTACGACAACTTGATCTGGGCCGCCGAAGCGGGCGCCGCCTTCGACGGTCTGAAGGAAGGCGACGAGCTCCTGTCGTATCTGCCGATGGCCTGGGTCGGTGATCACATCTTCTCCTACGCCCAGGGCTACGTCGTCGGGCTGGTGGTGAACTGTCCCGAATCGGCGTCGACCGTCATGACCGACCTCCGCGAGATCGGGCCTACCTATTACTTCGCGCCGCCGCGTGTGCTCGAGAACCTGATCACCCAGGTGATGATCCGCATGGAGGATGCCGGTGCCATCAAGCGGCAGCTGTTCCAGTCCTTCATGGCGCTGGCGCGCAGGGTCGGGCCGGCCCTGCTCGACGGTCGGCCGGTGTCGCTGGTCGACCGGCTGCTCTATGCGATCGGCAACCTGCTGATCTACGGGCCGCTCAAGAACACGCTGGGCATGACCCGCGTGCGCGTCGCCTATACCGCGGGCGAGGCGGTGGGGCCGGAGATCTTCAATTTCTATCGCGCGCTCGGCGTGAACATGAAGCAGCTCTACGGTCAGACCGAGGCCTCGGTGTTCGTCACCATCCATCCCAACGGCGAGGTCTTCCCCGACACGGTCGGCAAGCCGGTCTCCAAGGTCGAGCTCCGGATCGCCGAGTCGGGCGAGGTGCTCTATCGCAGCCCCGGCGTGTTCAAGGAGTATTTCAAGAACCCGCAGGCGACCAACGATACCAAGACCGCCGACGGCTGGGTCCATACCGGCGATGCCGGCTACCTCGACGAGCGCGGGCACCTGCGCATCATCGATCGCGCCAGGGACGTCGGGAAGCTGAACGACGGCACGCTGTTCGCGCCCAAGTTCATCGAGAACAAGCTGAAGTTCTTCCCGCACATCAACGAGGCGGTGGCGTTCGGCGACGGCCGCGACTTCGTCACGGTCTTCGTCAACATCGACATGACCGCGGTCGGCGACTGGGCGGAGCGGCGCAACCTGGCTTACGCGAGCTACCAGGAGCTGGCGGCGCGCCCGGAAGTCTACGACCTGGTGCAGGGCGAGATCGAGCGCGTGAACCGCGACCTTGCCGCCGACCCGCGCATGGCGGGCGCCCAGATCCGCCGCTTCCTGATCCTGCACAAGGCGCTCGACGCCGACGATGGCGAGCTCACGCGCACCAACAAGGTGCGGCGCGGCTTCATCGGCGAGCGTTACAAGCCCCTGGTCGACGCGCTCTACGGGACGGCCAAAAGCGCCCACATCAAGGTCGACGTCACCTTCGAGGACGGCCGCAAGGGCGCGATCGAGGGCGACGTCGAGATCCGCGATCTCGCGCCCCACCCCGGCAGCGGCGCCGCCGCCCCGCTCCGGAAGGCGAGCTGATGCAGGACCGCAGCCTCATTGCCGGGGGCGCGCCACTCCAGTGGCGCTCATGGGCTTCATGGCCGCGAAGGAAGATGCGCCACTGGAGCGGCGCGCTCCCGGCAAAGACATGAATCGCACCCGCTCCTTCAACGAGGTCCTGCTCTCCGTCGAGAACATCAGCCTCTCGTTCGGCGGCGTGAAGGCGCTTTCCAACATCAGCTTCGACATCGCCAAGGGCGAGATCCGCGCCATCATCGGTCCCAACGGCGCCGGCAAGTCGTCGATGCTGAACTGCATCAACGGCTTCTATCATCCTCAGGAAGGCGCCATCACCTACAAGGGCGTGCGGCGCAGCCAGATGCGTCCGCACGAGGCGGCCGAGCAGGGCATCGGCCGCACCTTCCAGAACATCGCGCTGTTCCGCGGCATGTCGACCCTCGACAACATCATGACCGGCCGCAATCTCCGCATGAAGACCGGCCTCTTCTGGCAGGCGCTGCGCATCGGCCCGGCCGAGCGCGAGGAGATCGAGCATCGCCGCGCCGTCGAGCGCATCATCGACTTTCTCGAGATCCAGCACATCCGCAAGGTGCCGGTGGGCCAGCTGCCCTACGGCCTGCAGAAGCGCGTCGAGCTCGGTCGCGCGCTTGCTGCCCAGCCCGAGCTCCTGCTGCTCGATGAGCCGATGGCCGGCATGAACATCGAGGAGAAGCAGGACATGTGCCGCTTCGTGCTCGACGTGAACGACGAGTTCGGCACCACGATCTGCCTGATCGAGCACGACATGGGCGTGGTCATGGACATCTCCGACCGCGTCGTCGTGCTGGACTACGGCAAGAAGATCGGCGACGGCGTGCCCGACGAGATCAAGGGCAACCAGGCGGTGATCGACGCCTATCTGGGAGTGAGTCACTGATGGTTGGGGAGCAAGGATCATTGCCGGGAGCGCGCCACTCCAGTGGCGCTCATAGGCTTTCTAAGCGCGAAGAAAGAGGCGCCACTGGAGTGGCG
>JADHLS010000254.1 GCA_016780605.1 Reyranella sp. | reverse complement strand
GATCGGCGGTCACGCGTTGCGCTGTATAAAGAAGACCCGCCGCGCCGTCGAATATCAGGCCCTTCACGAACAGGCAGTGCACGGCGACCGCAAGCGGCCCGAGGAAACGCGTGCGGCGAAGGCGGTCCGGCCAGCCGAGCTCCGACCAGGATCGGGTGGTGAGTTTCTCCGCTTCCTGCGCCTGATAGCGCGACTGAGACTGCAGCCAGCGTTCCACGCTCTTGCGATCGTCGTGCAGCAGACGGTTGGCGAGCTTTGCGATCGGACCGTCGATGCGCAGCTTCTCCGTGTGACCGTCCTGCTCGAAGCGCGCGCGGCCGCGGCGAAACAGGACCGGCATCGCGGGATAGAGGGACGCACGCAACGGGCGGCCATCGATGCAATAGGTGAAGGCGATCTCGTAGGCCGCCGTCGCCGGATCGGGCTTGAGACCGGCCATCTCCTCACGCAGGGCCGGCTCGACCATGTAGTCGGCGTCGAGACGCAGCACCCAGTCGCTCGTGATGCCGGACTCCTCGACGGCAAAACGCCACTGCTGGGCATGGCTGTCGAACGGCCGCTGGACCGCCCGCACGTTCGGGAAACGGCTGGCAATGGCCAGCGTCTCGTCCGTCGAATGGCTGTCGACGATAACAACCTCGCGCGCCCAGCTGAGCCGTTCCAGGGACCGGCCGATGTTGGCGGCTTCGTTGTAGGTCAGGATGACGGGGGTGATATCGGCCAGCACGATGCCTAGACGGCCAAGGAGGGCCTATGTCGCTGGTATAAGAGAGTTTTTTCGCTCCGACCACCGATTTTCCCCAGCCTGATCGACAGCCGCGGTGCGCGCGGCCCTATAATTGCCGCGTCATTGGGCGACTTGACGGGAAAGCACGGGACGCGCAAACGAGCAGCCCGGCGCACCTGGCGACTCCCCGGCCGACATGGCGCCCAACTCGCAAGTCTTTGAAAAACCGGATAAAAGCCCTCTCTTCGCGTGAAAGGCTGGTCAATGTCCAAGAATGATCTCGTGGTCGTCACCGGTGCCGGTGGCTTCATCGGCGGCCATCTGGTCCGCGTCCTGCAGCAGCGCGGCCATACCAAGCTCCGCGCCGTCGACGTGAAGCCGCTCAACGAGTGGTATCAAAAGACCCCGGGCGTCGAGAACCAGGTCGGCGATCTCGCCCTGCTCGAGCCCTGTCGTGCCGCCGCCAAGGGCGCCCACACGATCTACAACCTCGCTGCCGACATGGGCGGCATGGGCTTCATCGAAACCCACAAGGCCGAGTGCATGCTGTCGGTGCTGGTCAGCACCCACATGCTGGTGGCCGCCAAGGAAGCCGGCACCCAGCGCTTCTTCTATTCGTCGTCGGCCTGCGTCTACAACGGCGAGAAGCAGACCCGCACCGATGTCACCGCGCTCAAGGAAGAGGACGCCTACCCCGCCATGCCGGAAGACGGCTACGGCTGGGAGAAGCTGTTCAGCGAGCGGATGGCCCGCCACTACCGCGAGGACTACGGCCTGGCGACGCGGGTGGCGCGCTACCACAACGTCTACGGGCCGGAAGGCACCTACGACGGCGGCCGCGAGAAGGCGCCGGCCGCTATCTGCCGCAAGGTCATCGCCGCCAAGCTCTCGGGCAAGCATGAGATCGAGATCTGGGGCGACGGCGAGCAGACCCGCTCGTTCATGTACATCGACGACTGCACCGACGGCACGATCCGACTGCTGAACAGCGACATCGTCGAGCCGCTGAACATCGGCAGCGACGAGCTGGTCAGCATCAACCGCCTGGTCGACATTGTCGAGAAGATCGCCGGCGTGAAGCTGAAGCGCTCCTACAAGCTCGACGCGCCCAAGGGCGTGCGCGGCCGCAACAGCGACAACACGCTGATCAAGAAGCTGATGAACTGGGCCCCCTCCATCCGTCTCGAGGACGGCATGGAGAAGACCTACAAGTGGATCTACGACGAGATGACCTCGGGCAAGGCCTCGGTCGTCAACGCCCTGCCGCGCGCGGTCGCGGCGCAGTAAGTCGTCTTTGGGAGCGCGGGCCTCCGGCCCGCTCTTCCGTCAACGCCCGACGCGGCTGACTTCCTTGTTGCTGCGCAGCAGTCCGTCAAAATATTCGATCGTCTTCTTCAGGCCCTGCTCCAGCGCGACCTTGGGCTCCCACTTGAGCTTGTCACGGGCCAGAGTGATGTCCGGGCAGCGCTGCAGCGGATCGTCGACCGGCAGCGGCGCCGCCTTGACCAGCTTCGACTTGCCGCCAACGAGCTTCAGCACCGTCTCCGCCAGCTGGCGAATCGGAATCTCCGCCGGGTTGCCGAGATTGACCGGTCCGGTGAATTCGTCGGGCGTGTTGTTCATCAGCAGCAGCCAACCCTCGATCAGGTCGTCGACGTAGCAGAAGGCGCGGGTCTGCATACCATCGCCGTAGATCGTGATGTCCTCGCCCCTGAGCGCCTGGACGATGAAGTTCGACACTACGCGGCCGTCGTTGGGATGCATGCGAGGGCCGTAAGTGTTGAAGATGCGCGCCACCTTGATGCGCAGCTTGTGCTGGCGCCAATAGTCGAAGAACAGCGTCTCGGCGCAGCGCTTGCCCTCGTCGTAGCAGGCGCGCGGCCCCAGTGGATTGACGTTGCCGCGATAGCTCTCGACCTGCGGGTGCACGGTGGGATCTCCATAGACCTCGCTGGTGGATGCCTGGAAGATCTTGGCACGGGTGCGCTTGGCAAGGCCAAGCATGTTGATGGCGCCATGCACGCTGGTCTTGGTCGTCTGCACCGGGTCGTGCTGGTAGTGGACCGGCGAGGCGGGACAGGCGAGGTTGTAGATCTCGTCGACCTCGACATAGAGCGGGAAGGTCACGTCGTGACGCATCAGCTCGAAGCGCGGATTGTCGAGGCAGGCCGCGAGGTTCTGCTTGCTGCCGGTGAAGTAGTTGTCGACGCAGAGCACGTCGTTGCCGCCCGCGAGCAGCCGCTCGCACAGATGCGAACCCAGGAAGCCGGCGCCACCCGTCACCAATATCCGCTTGCTCATGGTTCCCTGATATCCCCGCTCAATCCCTCGCTGACAGTAGGCGATCAAACGCTTGAAATCACTCCGAAAGCGCTGAAGATGCCGCGCAATCGAGGAAGCGTCCAATGAGCATCGAGATCACGAGCCTGGCGGACATCGTGCGGCGACACGCGGCCGACCAACCTGACACCCCCGCCCTGGTCCATGCCGGCCGCACGACGAGCTACGCCGAGCTCGACCGAGCCGCCAGCCGTGTCGCCAACGGCATGATCGCCGAGGGTATCGCGCCGCAGGCGCGTGTCGCCCATCTCGACAAAAGCAGCGACATCTTCTTCGAGCTGATGTTCGGTGTCGCCAAGGCCAACGCCGTGATGGTCTCGGTCAACTGGCGGCTGGCGCCGCCCGAAGTGCTGCACATCATCAACGACGCCAAGGCCGAGATCCTGTTCGTGGGCGAGGAGTTCTTCCCCGTCATCGACAAGATCCGCGACCAACTGACGACGGTGCGCAAGGTCATCGCTTTCGGCGCAACACATGCGGCCTGGGAATCGTTCGACAGCTGGCGCGACCGGCAGGTCGACCGCGACCCCAACCTGCCCGCCAAGCCCACCGACACCGCCGTTCAGTTCTATACCAGCGGCACCACCGGCCTGCCGAAGGGAGCCGAGCTCACCAACGCCAATTTCGCCTGGATGCTGCCGCTCTGGACAAAGACGTGGCTCATGGCTCCGCGCGTGCCCAACCTCGTCTGCCTGCCGATGTTCCACATCGGCGGAGCGGGATGGGGCATCGCCGGGTTGTTCGGCGGCGCCACCAATCATGTCATGCGCGAATTCGTGCCGGTCGAGATCCTGCAGACCATCGAGCGCGAGAAACTGCAGGTGATGCTGCTGGTGCCGGCGATGATCCTGTTCCTGGTGCAGGCGCCGCAGATCCGCGAGACCGACCTCTCGAGCCTGCGCCTGATCGTCTATGGCGCCGCGCCGATCCCGGCCGAGCTCCTGAAGCAGGCCATGGGGATCTTCCCCTGCGGCTTCCAGCAGGTTTACGGCCTCACCGAGACGACCGGCGCCATCACCCTGCTGCCGCCCGAGGATCACGATCCCGCCAACGTGAAGAAGCTGCTGTCCTGCGGATTTGCCCAGGAGGGCGTGGAGCTGCGCATCGTCGGCGATGGCGGCGAGGACCTCGCGACCGGCCAGGTCGGCGAGATCGCCGTGCGCTCGCGGCAGGTCATGGGCGGCTACTGGAACCTGCCCGACGCGACCAGGCGCGCCATCCAGGGCGACTGGTTCTTCACCGGGGACGCCGGCTACCTCGACGACAAGGGCTACCTCTACATCTACGACCGCGTGAAGGACATGATCGTATCCGGTGGCGAGAACATCTATCCCGCTGAGGTCGAAAGCGCCCTGTTCGGTCATCCGGCCGTGGCCGACGTCGCCGTGATCGGCGTGCCCGACGAACGCTGGGGCGAGGCGGTCAAGGCGATCGTCGTCAAGAAGCCGGGCGTCGACATCAGCGGCGGCGAGCTGATCACCTGGGCGCGCGAGCGCATCGCCGGCTACAAGCTGCCGAAGTCGGTCGACTTCATCGAGGCGCTGCCGCGCAACCCGACCGGCAAGATCCTGAAGCGCGAGCTGCGCGGGCCCTACTGGGGCGACAAGCAGCGCCAGGTTAACTGACGCGCGAAAGCCGGCGACCCGCTTGCGCGAGTCGCCGGATCGTCGCTGGCCGCACCTCAGCGGCGATAGCCCCGGGAGCTCGAGCTCGTCGGGTTTGACGTCGGTGTATAGGTCGGCCGCGGCGTCTGCGGCGTGATGCTCGCCTGCTGCATCCGGAAGCCGCCGTTGTTGCCGCCCCAGGTGCGCTGAGGCTGCTGGGCCGGCTGCGTCGTCGGCTGCTGCTGCTGGGTCGGCGCACTCGCTTGCTGTGGCCGCTGCCAGCCACCGTTATTGCCCCAGCTGTGCGTGGGCTGCGGCGTCGGCTGGTTGCCGGCGGTCGGCGTCGTCTGCCCGCCCTGCTGATGCTGCCCGCCGCCATTGCCCCAGCCGTGCGAGGGCTGCGTGGTACCCGTCTGGGTCCCGCCAGTCTGAGTGCCGCCCGTCTGGGTGCCGGCCGTCTGAGTGCCACCGCCATTCGAGCCGGGCTGATGGTTCCAGCCGTTGCCCCACGCGCTGCCGGTCTGCGAGCCACCGGGCTGGGAGCCGCTCGGTGGCGTGTTCGACGCGGTGCGATCGTTGTGGCGGTCCTCGTAGATCCGCCGGCTTTCGTTGTTCTGCATCTGGTCGATGCGACCGCGCTCGTACGGCGACACGTTGCCGTCAGAACGCGCGCGCGCCTCGTACCGATCGATGCGATCCTGGCCGCGCTCCAGGCGATTGGCCTCGCCGCGGGTCAGCGAGCCGTCGCGGATGCCATTGTCGATGCGCCGCTCGGCCGATGCGTCACGGCGCTCGATGCCCGACGGCCGGTTGCCGTCCCAACCGTTGTGCTGGCCGTTGTTCCAGCCGTAGTCCTGGCCCGGATCGCCGCCGCGGTCGCCCCAGTTGTTGTTGCCGCCCCAATTGCCGCCGTTGTGGTTGCCCCAGCCATCGCGTCCGGCATTGCGATCGCGCCAGCCGTCATAGCGACCGTCGGTGTGGCCCCACTGCTGGCCACGATCCCAGGCCTGCTGGTTGTTGTGACTGTCGCGATAGATCTCCCGGCTCTCGCGATCGGTCATGCGATCGATGCGGGCACGCTCCTCCGGGGTGATCACGCCGTCGGCACGAGCGCGCGCCTGGGCTCGGTCGATGGCCCGCTCGCCCTGTTCGAGGCGATAGGCTTCGCTGCGGGTGATCTGGCCGTCCTGGATGCCGCGCTCGATACGGTTCTGCTGGTAGTCCTGACGCCGGTCGATGTCGTACATCGACTGGGCAGACGCTCCGCCGCCGACGAGCAGAGCGCCCGAAAGCACGGCGTAAGGAATGGAGCGGATTTTGGACATTCGTTTCCTCATCGTGAAGCGACGGCGGATGTACCGTCTTCTGTCGCTACGGCGAGGTCTCTATGCTCATCCCTCGTCACTCACGCGCTGCGGCTGTAAAACGATCACGACCACAACAATGT
The DNA here is from genome assembly GCA_016780605.1 of Reyranella sp. Classification (GTDB taxonomy): domain Bacteria; phylum Pseudomonadota; class Alphaproteobacteria; order Reyranellales; family Reyranellaceae; genus Reyranella. The sequence continues at coordinate 1,178 of JADHLS010000254.1, read as the reverse complement.
CACCGACGATGTCCAACCCATGACTGAATTGCCCGACAACCTCACTCCCGTTCGCGCCGCGCATGTCTTCGACGAGGCGCAACTCGCCGACTACATGAAAACCCATGTCGACGGATATCGCGGCCCTGCGCGTGTGCTCCAGTTCGAAGGCGGTCAGAGCAACCCGACATTCCATATCACCGATGCCGGCGGGCGCATGTACGTCCTGCGCAAGAAGCCGCCGGGCAAGCTGCTGCCATCGGCACATCAGGTCGACCGGGAATATCGCGTGATCAAGGCGCTCGCCGACCACACCGACGTGCCTGTCCCCAAGCCCTACGCGCTCTGCCAGGACGATCAGGTGATCGGCACCGCCTTCTACATCATGGAGTTCACGCCCGGACGCGTGCTGGCCGATCCCAGGATGCCGGACATCTCGCCCGCCGACCGCGGCAAGATCTTCGATTCTATGAACGACGTGCTGGCGCGCATCCACAACGTCGACTATCGCGCCGTGGGATTGGGCGACTTCGGCCGTGAGGGACAATACATACAACGGCAGATCGCGCGCTGGTCGAGCCAGTACGACCTTGCCCGCACCGAGCATATCGAGGCGATGGAGCAGCTGAAGAAGTGGCTGCCGGCCAATATTCCGCCGGGCGACGAGACGCGCATCAACCACGGCGACTATCGCCTGGGCAACACGATCGTGCATCCAACGGAGCCGCGCATCGTGGCGGTGCTCGACTGGGAGCTCTCGACGCTCGGCCATCCGCTGGCCGACCTCGGCTATAACTGCATGATGTACCACTTCGGCGAAGGCTTCGGCGCCTCGGGCGGCTATGCCGGCGTCGACCTCAAGGCGTTCGGCGTTCCAACGGAGAAGGAGTATCTCGCCGCCTACGCCCGCCGCACCGGCCGCAAGGAAGTGCCGTCGTGGGATTTCTATGTCGCCTTCTCGCTGTTCCGCCTCGCCGCCATCGTGCAGGGCGTCTACAAGCGCGGCCTCGACGGCAATGCCTCGTCGGAGACCGCCACCAAGTACGGCAACCGCGCCAAGGCGATGGCTGAGATGGCCTGGAAGATGGTGGGATGATCTTGCCGGACCGCGGGCCTCCAGGCCCGCTCAGGAGTTATGAGCGCGCAATGCTTAGCGGTAAGGAAGAGCATGTGCGGGCCTGGAGGCCCGCGGTCCGGCA
>JADHLS010000253.1 GCA_016780605.1 Reyranella sp. | reverse complement strand
CGTTGAGGGTGCCGGTATTGACCACGCTGGCGCCGCCGCTGCCCGCCGCCATGGCGAGCGTCACCGGTGCGGTGATCGAACCGGAGTTGGCGAGGCTGTTGCCCTGGCCGAGCTGGATGCCAGTGGAACCGCAGCCATTGGTCGAGATGCTGCCGGTGTTGGTTACGGAGGAGCCGGCGCCGGACGAGTTGATGCCGATGCCGCAGGTGGTGATCGTGCCGCTGTTGGATACGACCGACGTGTTGCCCGCCGCGGCGATGCCGGTGCCGGCATTGCCGACGGTGATCGTCCCGATGTTCTGGATCGCCGCGCCGGCGCCGCTGCTGATGCCGGTGCCGGCATCGCCGGCATTGATCGCGCCGGTGTTGAGCACCAGGTGCGAGTTGCCGGTCTGGATGGCGGTGCCGCCGACGCCGACGGTGATGGTGCCGCTGTTGAGGCTGGTGGAGTTGGTGCCCTGGGCGCTGATGCCGATGCCGAGCGAACCGGCATTGATGGTTCCGCTGTTGCTGAGCAAGGCATTGCTGGCGAGACCGACGAGGCCACTGCCTGAGGTGCCCACGGTGATCGTGCCCTGGTTCAAGAGCGTGGCATTGCTGCCCGAGATGACCATGGCCGGCGTGAAGGTGCCGCCGGTGATCGTGCCGGTGTTGGTGAGCGAGATCCCGTTGCCGGCACCCAGCAAGCCGGCGCTGCCGGCGCTCGTCGAGTTGCCGACGACGATGCTGCCCGCGTTCAGGATGTTGCCGCCGCTGCGGATGCCGACGCCGTTGAGACCCGCGGTGATCGCGCCCGAGTTGGTCACCGTCGTGGCGGCGTTGCCGCTGATGGCGATGCCGTTGGTGCCGACGGTGATCGCGCCGGAATTGACCACCGTGGTCGCGCTGCGCGCCTGGATGCCGAAACTGCTGCTGCCGCCGTTGATCGCGCCGCTGTTGGTCACGCTCGACAGGTTGCCCTGCGAATCGATGCCGATGCCGGAGTTGCCGACAGTGATCGTGCCGCTGTTGATGTAGGTGTTGTTGCTGCTCTGGCCGATCAGGCCGCCGCCGAAATTGCCCACCGTGATGGTGCCGCTGTTGGTCAGCACGTTGTCGCGGCCGCGCACGATCATGGCCGGCGTGCCGGTGCCGCCGATGATGGTGCCGGAGTTGGTGAGCTGCAGCCGGCTGCCGTCGCCCAGCATGCCGCCGCCGAGTGACTGGCTGCTGCCGACGATGATGGTACCGCTGTTGGTGAGGATGCTGTCGCTATTGGCATAGAGGCCGCTGCCGCCGGCGCCTGTGCTGATCAGGCCGCTGTTGGTGATCGTGCTGCTGCGCCCGCCCTGAATGGCGATCCCGGCGCCGCTGACGAAAATCGAGCCGGAGTTCACGGCCGTATTGGATGTGTCGACAAGGATGCCGGTGCCGCCGCAGCCGGTGTCCCGAATGGTGCCGCTGTTCGTCACGCTGTTGCCGGCGCCGCCGGTTGCAATGCCGTAGCCGCAGCCGCCGGAGACGATCGTTCCGCTGTTCGTGACGGTGGCGCCGGCGCCGTTGGTCAAGATGCCGAAGCCGCCGACGCCCGCGGTGATCGAGCCGTTGTTGACGATGTTGCCGCCGGCCGCGCTCTGGTAGATGCCCACGCCAACGTCGCCGACGCTGATCGTGGCGTTGGCGGCGTTGGTGACGGTCGAGCCGACGCCGGTGACCTGGATTCCGGTGCCGTTTACGCCGGCCGTGATGCGGCCGCCGCTGATGATCGTGTTGCCGCTGCCGGCGTTGATGGCGATCCCGCTGTCCCCCACCGCGATACCGCCGAGATTGGAGAGCTGGTTGTTGTTGTTGACGGTGAGGCCGGTGCCGACTGCGGCGCCCGACTGCACGTTGACGGTAAGCGCGCTCTGCGCGCCGGCATTGAAGCCGCCGGGCGAGGGGCCCGAGCAGGTGACGGTGTTACCGGATTGCACGCAATCGGCCTGTGCCGGGCGGATCGTAGGGCCGGTCAGCAAGGCGAGAATAGCAAACAGGAGAAAAGGCAGCCGAACAGCAACGCCCGCAACGTGTAGCGTCACGAAACCCCCGAAACGCGCCATTCTCCCCGGCCGTCAGCACATTTTGCAGTCAGCGGCAGCAGACGGCAAGCACGGCGCCGGGATGAACGTCTTTAGCCGCGGTAGCCGCGTCCTCCGCGGTCGCGCAGCCACAGGCGTACGAGATGGCGTTTGCGCTCGGGCTCGGGATGATCGACGAACTCGGTCCGCGCATGCCCGGTGGCGCGGTTGTTGACGTACTGGATCTGGCCGGGCGCGAAGTCGAGCTCGACGCGCAGGTCGGGCCGTTCGAACACGGCTTGCACAGCGGCGAGCGCCGCCGCCGTCTCGTTGTCCATGCGCTCGTCGCGCAATTCGTAGCCCGCGAAAATCTCGGACAGCGCCAGCCGCGCCTTCACCGCGCCGTCGGCGCCGCGCTCGAAGATCGGGGCGGCGAAGGTCTTGGGCTCGTCGGGCCGATGCTCGGCATGGCGGTCGTACCAGAACGGCCGGTACAGGCGGTCCATCAGCTCGGGAAAAGCCTCCTTCAGCGTCTGGTGTACAGTGGCCACGCTCACCACCTGGCTGATGCCGCCCTGCTTGGCGGGATGCAGGCAGAGCAGGCAGACATAATCCGGCGGTGTCTCGTTGTAGGAGTTGTCGTTGTGGAAGCGCAGGTCGACGTTGGTGACCGTCGGGCGGATGCCCGAGCCGGGCCTGAGCTTGGCGCCGGTGTCTCTGACGTCATAGAACATCTGGCCATTCAGCTTCTGCGCCACCGGCCGGGCGAGCAGGCTCGACAGCAGCCAGTAGAGCTGAATCGCCTCGTCGCGGCTCAGCTCCGCCATCGGCAGGCGGTCGAGCACGGCGAACATCGTGCCGTCGTGCGTCACGCGCCGCACCTCGTTCATCGTCTCGCGGCAGGCATCGAGCGCAAAGTCGGCGGGATCGAGCAGAAACGTCGGCAAGGGCGAGTGCCGCAGCTGCAGCAGGACGCCACGCAGCTCGGCGAGCGCGGCCGCCGAGAGCGGTACCGTCCAGTCGGCCGGTCGAATCGTGTCGCGCGTCCAGGCCTGTGCGGCGGGCATGGCTCAGCGTTCCTCTCCGGCAATCAGTCCGTAGAGCATGACGCTATGCCACTTCCCCTCGACCGACTAGCGGTCGCGGATCGGGCCGCCCTCCAGGCGAAACCCCAGGCGCTTGGCCAGCGCCGCCGACGGCCTGTTGATTTGACATCGCTGCCACGGAACGGTCGCGGTCGCAGTCTTTTGGTGGCGAGGGTCGGGTGCTTCTTCGGAGCGCGGACCATTTGGTAAACTAGGCGTGGAGGCGTCGCATGACCAAACGAATTGGCATCCTGACCAGTGGCGGCGACTGCGCGGGCCTCAATGCCACCATCCGCGCCGCGGCGAGGCGGGCCCATCTCGGCTACGGTTGGACGACCGTCGGATTGCGCTACGGCACGCTCGGGCTGCTGCAACGGCCGGTCGATGCCATCATCATCGATCCCAATCGCCTGGAGCCCTCGCTGGCCCGTCAGGGCGGCACGTTCCTCGGCAGCACCAACCGCGGAGATCCCTTCGCCTTTCCCATGCCCGACGGCAGCCGGAAGGACCGGTCCGGCGAAATGCTGGAGGGGCTGCGCTCGCTCGAGCTCGACGGGCTGATCGGCGTGGGAGGCGACGGCAGCCTCGACATCCTGCGTCGGCTGCTGGCGCCATCAGGCCTGCCGTTCATCGGCATCCCCAAGACGATCGACAACGACGTCACCAACACCGAGCGCGCCGTCGGCTATTCGACGGCGGTGGCCATCGCCACCGAGGCGCTCGACCGTCTGCAACCGACCGGCGCCAGCCACGAGCGCGTCATGGTCCTCGAGGTGATGGGCCGCGACGCCGGCCACATCGCCATCGCCGCCGCCATAGCGGGCGGCGCCGATGTCGCGCTGATCCCCGAGGTGCGTTGGCATCTCGACCGCGTGGTGGCGCATATCGCGCAGCTGCGTGCGGGCGGGCGCACCTCGGCCCTGGTCATCGTGGCCGAGGCGGCCGGGCAGTCCGACGAGGCCCCTGACGTGAGGGGCGAAGCGCCCGGACCTAGTATCGGCGAATCGCTGGCGCTGCGGCTGATGAAGGCGACCGGCGCCGAGGCCCGTGCCACCGTCCTCGGCCACGTCCAGCGCGGCGCGATGCCGACCGCCGAGGATCGCCTGCTGGCCGCGGCATTCGGCGTGCGCGCCGTCGATCTCTTGGCCGAGGGCAAGGGCGACCGCATGGTCGGTTGGTGGAATCGACAGGTGATCGACGTGCCGCTGGAAAAGGTCGTCGGCCGCTCGCGCACCGTCGACGAGCGCGGCGCCTTGGTACGCACGGCGCGGGCGCTGGGCATCTGCCTGGGGGACGCGGTCTAGCTCTGCGGCAGAAGGTCCTTCCGCCCGATCCAGAACACCTCACCCTCGCTCTGCTCCGTGTCGAGCCAGAGAAACGGCAGGGTCGGGAATGCGGCCTCGAGCTTGCGGCGGCCGCGGCCGATCTCGCAGATCAGGGCGCCGTCCCGCGTCAGGTGATGCGGCGCCTCGGCTAGGATGCGGCGCACGAGGTCGAGGCCGTCGTCGCCCGCCGCCAGCGCCATCCGCGGCTCATGCCGGTATTCGGGCGGCAGCGCCGCCATGGCGCGGGCATCGACATAGGGCGGGTTGCTGAGGATCAGGTCGTAGCGCCTGCCCGAGAGCGGCGCGAAGAGATCGCCGCGATGGAGCGTGATGCGATCCCCCAGGCGATGGCTCGCCACGTTGCGCCGCGCCAGCGCCAGCGCGCCCGCCGACAGGTCGGCGGCATCGATGCGCGCGCGTGGGAAGGCGAGAGCCGCCAGGATGGCCAGGCAGCCCGAGCCGGTGCAGAGATCGAGCACGCGTTTCACCTTCGACAGATCGCCGATCGGCAGGACGCCGTCCGCCAGCATGTCGCCGATGAAGGAGCGCGGGATCAGCGCGCGCCGGTCGGCATGGAAGCGCACGCCGTGCATGTAGGCGGCGTCCACGAGATAGGGGGCGGGCATGCGCAGCGCGATGCGGGCGTCGATCAAGGTGAGCAGCCGGGCACGCTCGGCTGGCGTCGGCCGGAGATCGAGATAGGGATCGAGGCGATCGATCGGCAGGCGAAGCGCCTCCAGCACCAGGAACGCCGCCTCGTCACGCGCGTTCGTGGTGCCATGCCCATAGGCCAGCCGGCTGCTGCGAAAGCGGCGCATCGCGAACCGGAAGATTTCACCCAGAGTGTCCAGAGAAGGTTTGTTGGCGGTGGGCATGCCGGCCTAGATTAGCCGACATGAATCGCAAGCTGCTGGACAAATAGCATGGCGGGCGCCCTCGACGGCTTGGTGGTCCTCGACCTCACGACGCATCTTTCTGGCCCGTTCTGCGGCCAGCAGCTCGGCGATCTTGGCGCCGACGTCATCAAGATCGAAAGCCCGCAGGGCGATTCCATGCGCGGCGCGCCGCCTTTCGTCGAAGGCGAAGGGGCGCCGTTCATGCTGTGGAATCGCAACAAGCGCGGCATCCGGCTCGATCTCAAGGACGCCGCCGATCTGGAGATCTTCTGGGACCTGGCCGACGGCGCCGACGTCGTGCTGGAGAACTTCCGCCCCGGCGTGATGAAGCGCCTCGGCCTGGGTTGGGACGCCCTGCACGCGCGCAATCCACGGCTGGTGCTGGGCTCGATCTCGGGTTTCGGCCAGACCGGACCCTATGCCTCGCGCGGCGGTTTCGATCTCATGGTCCAGGCGATGTCGGGCCTGATGTCGGTGACCGGCCCCAAGGACGGGCCGCCGTACCGCATTCCGCTCGCCATCTCCGACGTCGGCGCGGGCCTCTACCTCACCATCGGCGTGCTGGCCGCGCTGCAGGCGCGACAGAAGACGGGGCAGGGCCAATGGGTTGAGACGTCGCTGCTGGAAGCTACGGTGTCGCTCGGCGTCTACGAGGCCGCCAACTATTTCGCCAATGGCAAGCGACCGGAGAAACTCGGCCAGGCCCATCGCGGCTCCTCGCCCTATCAGGTATTCCAGACGGCCGACGGTTGGCTCACCATCGGCGGCGCGCAGCAGAACTTCTTCCGAAGACTTTGCGCCATGATCGGCAGGCCCGAGCTCGCTGATGATCCGCGCTTTGCGACCAACGCCCTGCGCGTGAAGAACAACGACCTGATCGTCGGCATCCTGCAGGCCGAGGTGAAGAAGCGTAGCACGGCCGACTGGATGACGGCGCTGGAAGCCGAGGGCATTCCCGCCGGCCCCGTCCTGCATCACGACGAGGTGTTCGCCGATCCGCAGATCCTGGCTCGCGGCATGGTGGCCGAGGTCGAGCACGTCAAGGCCGGCCGTCAGAAGACGCTGGGCGTGCCGCTCAAGATGTCGGCGACGCCGGGCGGCGTTCGCCGCGCCGCGCCGACGCTCGGACAGCATGACGATGAAATTCGCAAGGCGCGGAACCGCAAAGCCAAGGGAGGAAAGTGATGGTCAGAATAAGGAGTGTCTTCGCAGCACTCGCTTTGATGCCGGCATCCGCCCTGGCGCAGAACGGCTACAGCTTCACCGACGCCGCCGAATCCATGGTGCGCTACGGCGTGAGCTCGACGCAGGCGGCCATGAGCTGCGCGTCGGTGCCGAGCCTTGCCACGGCGGAAACGACGATCATCTCGGCCAAGCTCATTCCGGCGGCCGAGGGCGTGCCCGAGCACTGCCGCGTCACTGGCCTGATCCAGCCCGAGATCCGCTTCGAGGTGAACCTGCCGTCGAGCTGGAACCGCCGCTTCTACATGCACGGCAACGGCGGCTTCGCCGGTGAGACGCCGGAGTTCGCCTCGCGGCCGCTCTACCGCGCCAACGCCCTGAAGCAGGGCTTCGCCACGGCCCAGACCAACACCGGCCACGACGCCACGACCGAGCCGCTCGCCTCCTTCGCGCTGAGCTACCAGAAGCGCGTCGACTACGCCTTCCGCGCGGTGCATCTGACGGCGGTCGAGGCCAAGCGCATCGTCGCCGCCTACTACGCGCGCGCCGCCGCCTATTCCTACTGGGACGGCTGCTCGACCGGTGGCCGCCAGGGACTGATCAGCGCCCAACGCTTTCCGCAGGATTTCGATGGCATCATCGCCGGCGCACCGGTGCTGAACTTCGTCGACACCGTCACGCAGAGCCTGTGGAACAGCCTGGTGCTGGCCGAGACTCCGGTGCCGGTGGCCAAGATGAAGCTGGTCGCCGACGCCGCCTATGCCCGCTGCGACGCCAAGGA
>JADHLS010000252.1 GCA_016780605.1 Reyranella sp. | reverse complement strand
CATGAGATCCTTCGCTGCGCTCAGGATGACAGAGGCGGGAGCGTCGCGGTTTACCGCGACGTTGGAGGCCCGCGGTCCGGCAAGAGCAGCTAGGCGTTGTGGCCGCGCCGCAGTGCCTGGTCGAGATCGTCGTAGAGGTCGCCCGCATCCTCGATGCCGACCGAGAGCCGCAGCAGGTCGATGGGGCACGGCGTGCCCGGACCCTCGACGCTGGCGCGATGCTCGATCAGGCTTTCGACGCCGCCCAGCGACGTCGCGCGCTTCCACAGCTCGACGCGCGCCGCCGAGGCGATGGCGGCGCGCTCGCCGCCCTTGACGCGCACCGACAGCATGCCGCCGAAACCGCCCTTCATCTGCTTCTTCGCCGCCGCGTGTCCCGCGAAGCCCTGCAAGCCGGGATAGAGCACCTCGGCCACCATGGGATGCGACGACAACCGCTCGGCCAACGTCGCCGCCGAGCGGCACGCCCAGGCAACGCGCGGGTAGAGCGTGCGCATGCCGCGCAGCAGCAGCCACGCCTCGGTCTGGCCGAGGATGGTGCCGAGCTGCGCACGGATGGTCCGCAGCTTCCGCCAGTGCTCGTCGTCGCGCGCGCCGACCAGGGCGCCGGCGATGATGTCAGAGTGGCCGTTGAGGTACTTGGTCGCCGAGTGCATGACGATGTCGGCGCCATGCTCGATCGGCCGAGTCAGCACCGGCGTGCCCACGGTCGAGTCGACGCCCAGCAAGGCCCCGGCGCGATGGGCGATATCGGCCGCGGCGGCGATATCGGTCACGCACCAGGTCGGATTGGCGGGCGTCTCGATCCAGATGAGCTTGGTCGAGCCCGGCCGCACCGCGGCGGCAATTGCATCGGTGCGGTCGGCGTCGACGAAATCGACCGCGAGACCCCACTCAGTCGCAAAGCCGGCGAGCCAGTTGCGCAGCGACCAGTACATCACCTTGGGCGCTACGACATGGCTGCCCGGTGACAGAGCAAGGAAGCACGCCGTCGCTGCACTCATGCCCGAGGAGAAGATCAGTCCCTTCGCGCCACCTTCGAGCGCGGCGAGCGTGGTCTCGGCCTGATCGAAGGTCGGATTGTCGGCGCGCGCATAGATGCGGCCGGAGCTGTAGTTGTTGTCTTCGTCGCGCAGGTAGGTGCTCGCCATATGGATCGGCGGCACCACGGCCTTCGTGACCGGGTCGATCCAACCCATGGCTTGTGCCGCCAGCGAGGCGGCGGCGAAGGTCTTATCGGTCATTAGAGCATGCTCATGACGAGGGACACCGTTAGCTTACTAGTAGCTTACACTGCGCGCGATTTTATGGCGCATCGTCGCACATCAGTTGCAGATGCATTACTATCCGCTCACGCAGCGGGCCGGAAGGCGACGTGTCCGATGTCCGATTGCGTGCCACGCGAGCCATCCTTCCTTCCGGTTTGGTCTGGAGTCCCTGTAATGGATGTCGAAACCTTCGCCCAAACTCCGTCACAAGCTCCCGGTCGTGGTGATCGGGTGGCCCGCACGCGTGAGGCCATCATCGGTTCGGCCCTGTCGCTGGCGCTGGCCGGCGAGGTGGCGCCGATCGTCCGCGACATCGCCAAGATGGCCGGTGTATCGGCCCGCACGGTCTTCCAGCACTTCGCCGATACCGCCGAGCTTTATGTCGCCGTGCTGAGCCGCGTGCTTGCGGCGGCGCTGGGCGAGTCACCCGACTTCAACACGGCGTGGCCGCTCGACGAGCGCATCGCCATGATCATCCACCAGAGCTCCGAGCGCGGCGAGCGCCTGCTGCCGATGTGGACTTTCGTCGAGACGCTGCAGCGCCGCTCGTCGGAGGCGTCGACGATGGTCGTGCAGCTCTACAGCGCCAATCGCGCGCAGCTTGCGAGCTGGTTCGAGCACGAGCTCGCGGCGCTGCCCGCCGAATCGCGCGAGCGCACCTTGAATGCGCTTGCCATGACGCTGGCCCCCGAGAGCTGGGTCGTGCTGCGCCAGCGGCTTGGCCTCACGGTCGAGCAGGCGCGCGACGAGCTGGGCTTCGTCTCCAAGGCCGTCTTCAACGGCCACGCGGCGCGCGCTTAGAGCGCTCTGCCAAGCTCTCCAACGTTCGATCACGCAGGCCCATCTCCTTGAGATGGGCCACCGTATTCAGGACATAGTCGATGTTGGTGCCGGTGGCGCCGCTGCCGCCGCGCACCAAGGACACCGCTTTGGCGAGCGGCAGCTTGCCGGCGAACTGGCGGTGCGCGCGGTCGGCGAGATAGACCAGCGCCTGCACCGTGCGGCCGTCGTCGAGATGGATCGGCCGTGTCGTCTCCTCGTAGACGCCGTCATTGTCGATCTCGCGATGGATCAGGTAGCGGCGCACCGCGTCGTACTGCTTGGCCGGCAGCCGATGGGCCAGCCCACGGCACGACCCGCCGGGCAGCAGGCCAAGGATCAGGCCGGGCTTCGCAGGCGTGCCGCGATAGTGCTCGGAGTAGATGCAAAAAGCGCGATGCCAGCCGTGCAGCCGCGCGCGATGCGTCTCGGGCGTGGCGAAGCCCGGGTTCCACATCAGCGAGCCGTAGCCGAAGACCCAGTAAGGTCGCGAGGTGGCGGTACCCACCGACCTCACCCTGAGGAGCGGCCCGAAGGGTCGCGTCTCGAAGGGTGGGAGTGAGCACCGTGTGTGATCCCATCCTTCGAGACGCGCGCCTGCGGCGCGCTCCTCAGGATGAGGCGGTGGTGCGGCCCGGAACTCACGCCTGGTTGAGATGGATCAGCGCGCGGCGAATCTCGCGCGTGCGGGTGAACAGGTCGAACAGCTTGTCGCCTTCGCCCCAGCGGATGGCGCGCTGCAGGTAGAATAGGTCTTCCTGGAAGCGCGCCAGCACCTCGAGCACGGCCTCGCGGTTGTTGAGGAACACGTCGCGCCACATCGTCGGATCCGATGCTGCGATGCGCGTGAAGTCGCGGAAGCCGCCGGCGGCGAAGCGCAGCACCTCGCTGTTGAGATGCCCGGCCAGATCGTCGGCGGTGCCGACGATGGTGTAGGCGATGAGATGCGGCAGGTGCGAGGTGATGGCGAGGATGCGGTCGTGGCCTGCGGGGTCGAGCCGGTCGGTCAGGCTGCCCAGCCCCTTCCAGAAGGCCTCGAGCTTGTCGACGGCGGCAGGATCGCTGTCCGGCAGCGGCGTCAGGATGGTCCAGCGCCCGTCGAACAACTCGGCGAAGCCCGCCTCGGGACCGGAATTCTCGGTGCCGGCCACCGGATGAGCCGGCACGAAGTGCACGCCCGGCGGGATGTGCGGCTTCATCGCATCGACCACGGCCTGCTTCACCGACCCCACATCGGAGACGATGCAGCCCGGCTTCAGGCTGGGCGCGATGGCGCGCGCGGCCTCGCCGCAGGCGCCGACCGGCGTGCACACGATCACCAGGTCGGCGTCCTCGCAGGCGGCCGCGAGATCGGTGCCGCAATGGTCGACCAGCTTCAGCCGATTGGCGGTCGCGGCTGTCTCCTCGCTGCGCGTCGCGGCGACGATCTTGGTGGCGAGACCGCCGCGTCGGGCGGCGAGCGCGATCGAGCCGCCGATCAGGCCGATGCCGATCAGCGCGATCTTGTCGAACAGGACCTTGGTCATTTGCCGGCGGCGACGAAACGGGCGAGCGAGTCCTTCACCGCCTTGACCTCGCTCTCGGTGCCCACGGTGATGCGCAGGAACTCGGGCAGGCCGTAGCCTGCGATCATGCGCGGGATCAGCCCGTCATTCATCATCCAGTCGTTGGCGGCGGCGGCACGTTCCTTCGAGCCGAAGCCGACGGTGACGAAGTTGCCGACGCTGGGCAGCGGCTTCAACCCGAGCTTGGCGAGTTCGTCGCTGAGCCAGGGCAGCCAGATGTCGTTGTTGGTGCGGCTGGCGTCGGTGTGGGCGATATCGGCCAGCGCCGCGACGCCCGCCGCCTGAGCGGCCAGGTTGACGTTGAACGGCTGGCGCAGGCGGCTCATCACATCGACGATGCCGGCCGGGCCGTACATCCAGCCCAGCCGCAGCCCGCCCATGCCGTAGATCTTGGAGAAGGTGCGGGTCATCACGACGTTCTCCGCCTGGTCGACCAGCTCGACACCCGACTCGTAGTCGTTGCGGCTCACATACTCGGCGTAGGCCGCGTCGATCACCAGCAGCACGTTCTTAGGCAGGCCGGCATGCAGGCGGCGCACGTCGTCCTTGGTGATGTAGGTGCCCGTCGGATTGTTGGGATTGGCGAGGCACACCACGCGTGTCTTCTCGCTTAGCTTCGACAGCAGCGCGTCGACGTCGGCGCGATAGTCCTTCTCCGGCGCCGCGACCGGCGTGGCGCCCACGCCCAGGGCGTTGATGGGATACATCAGGAAGCCGTACTGGCTGTAGAGCAACTCGTCGCCTGGGCCGCAGTAGGCGCGCACCAGGAGGTTCAGCAACTCGTCGGAGCCCGCGCCGCAGACGATGCGCTTGGCGTCCAGCCCATAGTGCCGGCCGATCGCCGCGCGCAGGGCGTTCGAATCGCCGTCGGGATAGCGATGAAGCTCGGCGGCGGCCTTGGCGTAGGCCGCCATGGCCTTGGGGCTCGGCCCCAGCGCGCCTTCATTGGAGGACAGTTTGGCGATCGTCTGCTTGCCTTCGACCGAGTCCTTGCCCGGCACGTAAGGCGCGATCTTCATGATTCCCGGACGCGGGGTGAGCGCGCTCATCCGTGGTCTCCGTGGTTGGTCAGGCCCGCACGGCGGCGGGGACAGCATAAGCGCCGATCGGCGCAACGCGACCGCTTTGCAGCTCCAGAGCGGCTTCGAACTCGCGCAGGCGCTTGTCGCTGTCGACGATCACGCCCGGCAGCTCGACGAGATAGTGATGCACGCCGCCCGCAAGCTGGTCCAGCACCGAAGTAAAGGCCGGCAGGCCGACCTTGGCGAGCGCGCCGGAGATGCGGTTGCGGCTGAGGCCGGAGACGGCTTCGATCGACACCAGCGCGCGATCGTCGCCCGATTCCTCGGGCTCCATGCGCGCCAGCACGAAGGCCGAGATGCCGCGCGCGCGGGCGTTGGGCATGTCGAGGAATGGCAGGCGGGCGACGATGTTGGGCAACGTCGCATCGCGGCCGGCCAGCAATGGCCACCACGGCGCCGAATCGGCTTCGATCGGCACCGGCACGACGCCGAGCGTCGCCGGATTGGCGCGCACCGCGGCCAGCACCTGGGCGGGCGTGTCGTTGGCGACGAACGGGATCTGGCAGCCGAAATGGTCGCGCGCGAGGTCCCAATAACCCGGCTGGTCGTGTGGCCGGCAGATCGCAATCTTGATGTCCGGCGTCTGCATCAGCGTGAACGCGCACATCATCTCGCGCCACATGCGGTAGACGGCGGCCGGCGGGAACGGACCGGCGTGCGTCTGCAGGCGCTTGCGCATCACCTGGGCTTCGCGACCGGGGCGCAGCGCCAGCCCGCCGGGGGGCTTGGAGGCGGCAATACGATCGACCAAGTCCGCGCGGCGCCGGATCAGGCCATGCAGCTCACCGTCTATGGCGTCGATCTCCTGGCGCAGGCTGTCGAGACTGGGGGAATCCATCAAAGGCCGTTGGTCCTCGTGAGGCAGGGGCGATACTACGTTCGGCCGGTCTGCGTAAAGGCAAGAAACCTGGAGTGCCGCTTGAGCAATTGTGGGGACCTCCGTATAGAAACCTCTCCGTGGAATTTGAGCCGACCGGCTTGCGACCACGTTAAACCTCGCTAAAAGGTCGGAGCGCTCGAAAAAGCCCCCGACTCTCCGGTCGGGGGCTTTTTCGTGGGCCGTGCATGTCGGCGGGCCTGGAGGACGAGATGGAGGCAGCAGTCGACAAGCGACTGTTCGACGGGCTGGCCGATGCCGAACGCAAGGCGTTGGCCCGGTGTCGCCACGCGGTCCTGGGCGTCGAGCGGCCGCTTCGGCTGGATTGCGGCGTCGAGCTCGGCCCCTATCGCGTCGCCTACCAGACCTACGGCACCCTCAACGCCGAGAAGTCGAACGCCGTGCTGATCTGCCATGCCCTGACGCTCGATCAGTTCGTGGCCGAGGAGCATCCCGTGACCGGCAAGGAAGGCTGGTGGGACAGCCTGGTCGGGCCGGGCAAGGTGCTCGATCCGGCGCGCTACTTCATCATCTGCATCAATGTGCTGGGCGGCTGCATGGGCACGACCGGACCGTTGGCGCTCGACGGCAAGGGCGAGCCGTGGAACCTGCGCTTCCCGGTGGTGACCGTGGCCGACATGGTGCGCGCGCAGGCGGCGCTGCTCGATCATCTCGGCATTCCCGACCTCTTCTGCGTAATCGGCGGATCGATGGGCGGCATGCAGGTGCTGGAATGGGCGGCGAGCCATCCCTCTCGCGTCTTCTCCGCCGTGCCGATCGCCTGCGCCGCGCGCCATTCGGCGCAGAACATCGCCTTCCACGAGGTCGGACGGCAGGCGATCATGGCCGACCCCGAGTGGAAGGGCGGCGACTACCGCCAGCACCAGACCGTGCCGGCGCGCGGCCTGTCGGTGGCGCGCATGACCGCGCACATCACCTATCTTTCGGAGCAGGCGCTGCAGCGCAAGTTCGGCCGTTCGCTGCAGGACCGCGACGCTCTGGGCTTCGGCTTCGACGCCGATTTCCAGGTCGAGAGCTATCTGCGCTACCAGGGCTCGACCTTCGTCGACCGCTTCGACGCCAACAGCTACCTCTACATCACGCGGGCAATGGACTATTTCGACCTCGCCGCAGCCCATGGTGGCGTGCTGGCCAACGCCTTCAAGGGCACGCCGACGCGCTTCTGCCTGTTCTCCTTCACCAGCGACTGGCTGTTCCCAACGCGCGAGAGCCGCGAGATCGTCCATGCGTTGAACGCCGCCGCGGCCAATGTCTCCTTCGTCGAGATCGAGAGTGACAAGGGCCACGATGCCTTCCTGCTCGACGAGCCCGAGATGTTCCGCACCTTGGCGGGCTTCCTGAAGGGCGCCGCCGCCGTGCGCGGCCTGAAGGCCGTCGCGTGAACGCGACCCCTATCCGTATCGACCTGCAGCTGATCGCCGATATGGTCGATCCGGCGACGCGCGCGCTCGATGTCGGCTGCGGCGACGGTTCGCTGCTCGCCTACCTGGTGAACTTCAAACGCGTCGACGCGCGCGGCATGGAGCTCAGCCAGACCGGCGTGAATGCCTGCGTGGCCAACGGTCTCTCGGTGATCCAAGGCGACGCCGACGCCGATCTGCGCGACTATCCCGACGATGCGTTCGACTACGTGATCCTGAGCCAGACGCTCCAGGCCACGCGGGAGCCGCGCGAGG
>JADHLS010000251.1 GCA_016780605.1 Reyranella sp. | reverse complement strand
CCAGTTGATGGGCTTCAGCGCCACCTTCTCACCGCTGGTCGCGGACACGCCGAAAGAGGGATTGACGATACGCATGGAGGGTTCTCCTCAGTTCTTCTTCAGGGCGGCCACGACGGCCTGGCCGGCGCGTTGTCCGTCGGCTATGGCGTCGGCGAGCGTGTGACGAGCGCCCGCCCGCACATCACCCACCGCAAAGACCGTCGCTGCCGACGTGCGGCCCGCTTCGTCGACCACGATATGCCCGGCGGCGTCGCGTGCAAGCGAATCCGGTAGGAATTCCGCAGCGGGAGACTGGCCGACATAGACGAACACCGCGCTGGCCGGAATCGTCTTCCGCATGTCACCGCTTTCGACGACGACAGCCTCGAGGCCGTCGCTTCCTTGGAGGGCGACGATGCGGCCGACCTCATAGTGAACGCCTGCCGGCAGGTCGCTGGCGGCCATGGAAACGACGGTGACGTCGCCCGCGACGACCTGCAGCTCGGCAGCCTCGCGTGGCGCCCATCCCCCGGAGCCGGCAACGACGACCGGCCGCCCGGCATAGAGCGGACCGTCGCACGAGGCGCAGTGCGACAGGCCGCGGCCTTCGTAGTCGGCCTCGTTGGCCAGGCCGAGCGTTCCCTTGTTGAGGCCCGTCGCCATGACGACGGCACGGCCGGTGTGTTGTTCGCCGTCGGCGGTTTCCACAGTCCACGGACCATTGCCCGAGAGCTTGACGACCTCACCGAAGCCCAGCTCGACGCCGGCGACGGTCGCCTCGTCGGTTAGCTGCGACGCGATCTGCGGGCCGTCGGCATGGCCTTCGACGTTGTGCAGCTCCGCGAGATTGATGAGGGCGCCGCCCGGGGCCAGCTTGTCGAGGCAGAGCGCCTTGAGGCCGGCGCGCGCGGCGCCAGTCGCGGCAGTGAGACCGGCCGGACCGGCGCCGACCACGATGACGTCGTAAGAAGTACTCATGGCGCTCACTAATCTGTGTTCGCCGAGAAAGTGCAAGCGGGTTGACGCTGGCAGGCTCTATACCTAGTTATGCTAGGTATGGATGCCGAAATGCTCAAAGGGCACCTCGATGCCATCGTCCTCGCCGCCCTCGAAGCCGGGCCGGCGCACGGCTACGCCATCATCGAGACGATCAAGAGCCGCAGCGCCGGCGCCTTTGACCTGCCGGAAGGCACCGTCTATCCGGCGCTGCATCGCCTCGAGCAGGCGGGCCTGCTTTCCAGCGCCTGGACGCCGCCGCCCGGCGGCCGCCGCCGCCGGGTCTATTCGCTGACCAAGGCGGGAACGGCGGCGTTGGCGGAAAAGCGCAAGGCGTGGGGGCGGTTCTCGCAAGCGGTCCAGACCTCTTTGGGAGGAGGGCGCGCATGGCCGGCGTGATCGACGATTACGTCGCGGCGCTGCGACGCGAGCTCGACTTCGATCCGCCGCTGGCGCAGCGCCTCGCGAGCGAGGTCGAGGACCATCTGCGCGATGCCGCCGAAGCGGATCCCGCATGGCCGTCGGCCGACGCCGAGCGCCGCGCCGTCGGACGCTTTGGCCTCGCCCGCGAGATCGCTGCGCAATTTGCCGCCGATGCCGTCGATCGCCAGGCGCGACGCGCCTGGGTGACCTTGGGCGTTACCGTCATCGTCACGTTCGTCGCCATGCGCCTGCGCGTGATGTGGCTCGACGATAATGCGATGGCGGCCCTGGCGCCGTTGATCGATCGATACGCATTCATCGCCGCACTCGCCGTCGGCGTGGTCGGCTGGTTTGCCTTCCGTCGCTCCTTCATGACCCAGGCGATCTGCCTCGGTGGTCTCGTTGCATCGGTTGGCGCTGGCATCGTGCGCGCCGATCTGTTCGCGCAGGGTGCACCCGTGCACGTGCTGGTCGCAGCGGCGGCGGAGGTCGCACTGCTGGGGCTGCTGGCGTTCCATGTCGTCGGATTGGGCCGCCGCCTCAGGCGTACCGCCAGCCTCAGGAGGTAGGACCATGAACGGATGGCGTTTGACCGGGCTGTTGTCGCTGCTGGTGGGCGCGATGACGCTCTATTTCATGGCACGCCATGGCTGGGACGTCGACGGCGTGCGGCTTGCGATCCGCGCCACGGCGCGCACGTCGCTGGTCCTGTTCGCGCTCGCGTTCACCGCCGGCGCCATGGTCGAACTGATGCCGTCCGACGCAACGCGCTGGCAGCGTCGCAACCGGCGCTATCTCGGCGTCTCCTTCGCGGCATCGCACTTCATCCATCTCGGTGTGATCGTCACGCTCGCGATGATGGACCCGGCGGTCTTCTGGAAACTCACCACCGTGATGAACATCCTGCTGGCCGGCACCGCCTACCTCTTCATCGCCGCCATGACAGCGACCTCGTTCGACCGCCCGGCGGCCTGGCTCGGGCCGCGCACGTGGCGGCTGCTCCATCTCATCGGCGGCTGGTACATCTGGATCAGCTTCGCCATCGCCGTCGGCAAGCGCGTGCCGGTCGATCGGTTCTACTGGCCGATGGCTGCCCTGGTCCTGGCCATCGCGGTACTGCGCCTGATCGCAATGTTCCAGCGCGGTCGCCGGCGGATCACGATCAGCGCGCCGCGAGTTCCCGCCTGAGTCGCGTTCTCAGCGGTCGAGGGTGGCCAACGTCTGCTTGATGTCGCGTTCCGCTTCTTGAAGCGAATGGACTTCGCCCGTGTGACGGCAGCGCGTGCCGTTGCTTACCGTTAGCATCTCACTCCTTGAGCTACTGACGGCAATGCTTGCATGTCGCGAACGATGAGCCAGGCTTTGTGGGTAGCGCCAAATCGTTCGCTAAACGCGGTGCTGCATGGAGCGCAAAAAGTCCTGAAATCGGCACTGCCGTTCCGGCGCCGGCACCTAAGTTATTGTCTTGACTTTATGTTGTTACTTCGGTTATTACGCATGTTCTGCGCATCGGCTGGCTAGAACACACTGGCTGGCGGTCTTCTGCCACCGCGCAATTGTCTGTCTCACTTTCGGGGTGCACTCCACCCAAAAGGGGCTGGTGGAAACCCCGGAAACCCTGGAAACCCAACCGCAAGTTGCAATCGAAGCGGCGGAGCCGCTGCAAATCAGTTGCCACCCGCCGCCAAGCCCGCGGCGAGATGGTCCGCGACTTGCACGGTGATCGTCGCAGGTCCGCCGGGCCAATTCACGTCGCGTTGGTGGATAGTTCGCTTGCATGAGGTGAGGGAAGCGTCGTAGGTCGAATGAGCAGGGAAAAACAAAAGACATGGCGTACTTCACGCAGCAACTGATCAACGCCATCACGCTGGGTGCCATCTACGGCCTGATCGCCATCGGCTACACGATGGTCTACGGCATCATCGGCATGATCAACTTCGCGCACGGCGAAGTTTTCATGATCGGTGCGTTCATCTCTCTCATCGGCTTCATGATCTGTGCGATGCTGGGCATCGGCTCCGGCGCGGTCGCGATCATCCTGGTGCTGCTGGTCGCCATGACCTTCACCGCGATCTATGGCTGGGCGATCGAGCGAACCGCCTACCGGCCGCTGCGCGGGTCGTTCAAGCTGGCGCCGCTGATCTCGGCGATCGGCGTCTCCATCCTGCTGCAGAACTACGTCCAGCTGGCCCAGGGCGCGCGGCCCAAGCCGGGCGGCCATGTCGTCGAAGGCGGTTTCAATCTTTTCAGCGCCGACGGCTTCGACGTGCGCGTGACCTGGCTGCAGATCGTCATCGTCGTCGTGACGGTGGTGCTGATGGCGGGCTTCTCCTGGTTGATTGCCGCCACACCGCTCGGCCGCCAGCAGCGCGCCTGCGAGCAGGACATGAAGATGGCCTCATTGCTCGGCGTCAATGTCGACCGCACGATCTCGCTGACCTTCGTCATGGGCGCCGCCCTGGCCGCCGTCGCCGGCGCGATGTTCCTGATGTACTACGGCATCATCGATTTCTTCATCGGCTTCCTGGCCGGCATCAAGGCCTTCACTGCGGCGGTGCTGGGCGGCATCGGTTCGCTGCCCGGCGCCATGCTGGGCGGGCTGCTGATCGGCCTGATCGAGGTCTTCTGGGCCGGTTATTTCTCGAGCGAGTACAAGGACGTTGCGGTGTTCGCCATCCTCGTCCTGGTGCTGATCTTCCGGCCGACCGGACTGCTCGGCAAACCGGAGATCGAGAAGGTCTGAGGCTATGGGCCCGCGTCTGCAACACTATCTCAAGGACGCGGGCCTGACCGCGCTGGTCGCCGCCGGCCTCGCTTTCTTCATCGTCGGCTTCCGCACCTACGATATCGGCAAGGGCCTCACCTTCGACTACCAGTTCGTCGATCTCGGCATCGCCGTCGTCGCCATCTTCTTCGGCCGTCTCGGCCTGTCGCTGGCGGCCGACGGCCACGATTGGCCGGCCCTCGTTCTCGGCGCCGCGCTGGGCGCGGTCGGCGCATCGCCCATCAAGCTGCCGTCGACTTTCCTGCACTGGTTCGTCGGGCTGGCGGGCCTGCTGGTCGTGCTGCGCACGATCTGGCCGTGGGCCAACCGCGGGCTGGCCGCCGCGCGCCATTCGCCGCGCGGCGTTCCGGTCGGGCAGGCGATCGCCAAATGGCTGGGGGCGGGCTTGCTGGCTGTTGCCGTCGTCATGCCGATGACGCCGCTCGCCGACCAGAAGACGATGGATCTCGCCGTGCTGATCCTGACCTACGTCATGCTCGGCTGGGGGCTGAACATCGTGGTCGGCCTCGCCGGACTGCTCGACCTGGGCTACGTCGCCTTCTATGCCGTCGGCGCCTATTCCTACGCGCTGCTCAGCACCCAGTTCGGCATGAGCTTCTGGTCGGTCCTGCCGCTCGCCGGCATGATGGCGGCCAGCTTCGGCCTGCTGTTGGGCTTTCCCGTCCTGCGCCTGCGCGGCGACTATCTCGCCATCGTCACCCTGGGCTTCGGCGAGATCATCCGGCTGGTCCTGCTGAACTGGGTCGACCTCAGCAACGGGCCGGCCGGAATCGGCAGCATTCCAGGCCCGACGCTGTTCGGCGCGGTGTTCGCCGAGACGGCGCCGGAGGGCAGTCAGACCTTCGCCGAGATGATGGGCATTCCGTTCTCCGGCAACCAGCGTCTCATCTTCCTCTACTACATCATCCTCGCACTTGCCCTGGTGACCAACTTCTTCACCCAGCGCATCCGCCGCCTGCCGGTCGGCCGCGCCTGGGAGGCGCTGCGCGAGGACGAGACGGCCTGCAAGGCGCTCGGCATCAACCCCACCAACACCAAGCTCACCGCCTTCGCGGTCGGCGCGATGTTCGCGGGCTTCGCCGGATCGTTCTTCGCCGCCAAGCAGCGCTTCATCAGTCCGGAGAGCTTCACCTTCATCGAATCGGCGATCATTCTCGCCATCGTCGTGCTGGGCGGCATGGGCAGCCAGATCGGCGTCGTGCTGGCTGCGGTGCTGCTGATCGGCCTGCCGGAATGGTTCCGCGATCTCGGCGCCTACCGCATGGTCGCCTTCGGCCTCGCCATGGTGCTGATCATGGTGTTCCGCCCGCGCGGGCTGATCGCCCATCGCGAGCCGTCGGTGCGGCTGCATCCCGCGCGTCGCGCGCCCGTCCATCGAAAAGGACTGGCATGAGCGCGCCCCTGATCGAGGTCGAACACCTCACGATGAGGTTCGGCGGCCTGATCGCGGTCGACGACGTCACCTTCAGCGCCCGGCCGCGCGAGATCACGGCGATCATCGGCCCCAACGGCGCGGGCAAGACGACGGTCTTCAACTGCATCACCGGGTTCTACAAGCCGACGGCGGGACGGCTGACGCTGCGCGCCGACCGCGAATACCTCCTGGAGCGCATGCTGGGCCACGAGATCGGCCAGAAGGCCAAGGTGGCGCGGACATTCCAGAACATCCGCCTGTTTCCCGGCATGACGGTGCTGGAGAACCTGATGGTCGCCCAGCACAACAAGCTGATGCTGGCGTCGGGCATGACCGTGTTCGGCCTGTTCGGGCTGAAGAGCTACCGCGACGCCGAGACGGCGGCTATCGAGGTTGCGCGCCGCTGGCTCGAGCGCATCAACCTCGTGGCCGACGCCGACCGGCCGGCCGGCGAGCTGCCCTACGGCGCGCAGCGACGGCTCGAGATCGCGCGCGCCATGTGCACCGAGCCGCGCCTGCTTTGCCTCGACGAGCCGGCGGCGGGGCTCAACCCTCGCGAGTCGGCCGAGCTCAACGAGCTCCTGATCTCGATTCGCGACGGCGACGGCATCGGCGTCCTGCTGATCGAGCACGACATGAGCGTGGTGATGCAGATCTCCGACCATGTCGTCGTGCTCGACTACGGCCGCAAGATCGCCGAGGGACCGCCGGCCGACGTGCAACGCGACCCGGCCGTCATCCGCGCCTATCTCGGCACCGACGAAGGCGATCCCGATGCCTGAGGCGCCCATGCTGGAGGTGAGGGAGGTGGCGACGTTTTACGGCGCCATTCAGGCCTTGCATGGGGTCGACCTCGATGTCGCCGCCGGCGAGATCGTGACCCTCATTGGGGCGAATGGCGCCGGCAAATCGACGCTGCTGATGACGATCTGCGGCAGCCCGCGGGCACGAACGGGCTCGATCAGGCTGGAAGGCCAGGACATCACGCATCTGCCGACTCACGAGATCGTGCTGCGCGGCGTTGCCCAGGTTCCCGAGGGAAGGCGGATCTTCCCGCGCATGAGCGTCTACGAGAACCTGCAGATGGGCGCCATTGTCGCCGATCCGGCGCATTTCCAGAAGGATATCGAGCGGGTGTTCGAGATGTTCCCGCGGCTCGCCGAGCGGCGCGAGCAGCGCGGCGGAACCCTGTCGGGCGGCGAGCAGCAGATGCTGGCGATCGGTCGCGCCCTGATGAGCCGGCCGCGACTCCTGCTTCTCGACGAGCCGTCGCTCGGCTTGGCGCCGCTGATCGTGCGGCAGATCTTCGAGGCCATCGGCCGGATCGCGCGCGAGGAGAAAGTGACGATCTTCCTGGTCGAGCAGAACGCCTACCATGCCCTGCGCCTGGCCGACCGCGGCTACGTGCTCGTCAACGGTCGCGTGCGGCTGAGCGGTACCGGGCGGGAACTGCTGGCCAACCCGGAGATCCGGTCCGCCTACCTCGAAGGCGGCCACGAATGAGCGACTTCGACCTGCTGGTGTCGGAGTGGCTGGGCAACACGCTGGGCGTCGTGCTGCTGTTCAATCTGGTGCTGGCCGGGCCGGCATCGTTTGCCGCCGGACACGGTGTGGCGATCACCTGGCGGCCGCTGCGGCAACTCGTGCTCTATACGGCGTTGATCTCGCTCGGACTGCGGTTCTTCGACTACGCCTTGGCCGGCGGCGAGCTGTGGTCGATCGGCGGCTTTTTCCTCGGATG